>NC_014827.1 GCF_000179635.2 Ruminococcus albus 7 = DSM 20455
GTGGAGAATGTATATGCAGGAATTTGAAATAATATTTTATGAAAAGGCTGATGGGACAGAGCCGGCAAAGGATTTTATATTAAGTCTTGATACAAAGATGAGAGCTAAAATGTTCAGAACAGTAGAGCTTCTTCAAAAAAACGGCAACAGATTAAGAGAACCGGAATCAAAGCCTATAGAAGACGGTATAATGGAGTTAAGAGCAAAAGTAGGCTCGGATATATCTAGGGTCTTGTATTTCTTTGTAGTCGGACATAAAGTTGTTTTGACAAATGGCTTTATAAAGAAAACACAAAAAACACCAAGGTCAGAGATTGAAAGAGCCAAACAGTACAGAGCTGATTATCTAAGCAGAAAGGAGAATGAAAATGACTAATTTCAATGAACTTCTCGCAGAGCAGATGAAAGATGATGAATTTCGTAGAGAATATGAAGCACTTGAACCAGAATTTACAATTATGCAGGCTATGATAGATGCTCGTAATTCAAGCGGACTTACGCAGAAACAGCTTTCAGATCGTTCGGGTATAGCACAGGGTGATATAAGCAAGCTTGAAAACGGAAATGCTAATCCGTCAATAAGAACTTTACAACGGCTTGCAAATGCTATGGGCAAAAAACTTAGGATAGAGTTTTTATAATAACAATTATAAAGACGGACTACCGCAGCAGCGGACAGTCCGTCTTTTTCTTTTTTGTCAGCCCATTATTCGGGCTTATTGTCGGGAAAATCATTCATAGCCTTGTTAAAGAAGCCGCCCCTCTGGTTCTGACCTTTGAGGAACGCAACAAGACGTTCGATATCACCATCTGCATACTCTCTGCCGAGTACGCTGTATACCGCACCGCCGATCTCTATCAAGTGCCGTGTGCGTTTTTTTCTTTCGTCCGCTGACTTCTGTGCTTTCAGCTTTTTCTCTTGTGCTTTGAGCTGTTTCTGCTTTTCTTGCAGCTCAGCTATTCGTTCTTCATATGTCTTACTTTTTGACATAATTTAATACCTCTTTCCCTTTGTATTCAATAAAATCCAGCGCAACCATATCAGGCAAATAGGGTGGCTTTTTAAAACCTCTTTTGTTATATTTAGGCTTGTATTTCTGTATGTAATATCTCTCATAATCTGCAAGCGAATTTAGATTGGGTGTTTCTGCGCACATAATATAAGACACTTCTTCCCAAAATGGACTTTCTTCAATGTGCTTTGACATTCTATTTGCTATGTTTTGAGTGTGTCCAACGTAGATCACTATATTATTGTTATTATAGAACAAGTATATGTAAGGACTTCTATCATATAAAATACAATTAGGCTCATAAATAATGTCATCAAGCCCAAGTGCCTTTATTCGATACCATTCTTTTAAAGCTTCTAATTGAAAATCTCTAAGCATATACATCACCAGTATAATTTTATCATATATACATTGATTTGTCAAGTAGGTATTGACAAACTAAGCGAAATTTGATATAATCATTTCTTAAGAGCGCAGCGAATAGAAATGCGCACTTATACACCACATTCGCTACGCTCACATGGTGTATTTAAGTGCGCTCTCCGAGGGCAAGAGCGTTCCCCTCTTGACTTCCCTTTTTATTTTTCAGAGAAAGGAGTGTTGCCAAATGGCAATCTATCATTGCAGTATTAAGATAGGCAGCAGAGCAAACGGACAAAGCGCAATAGCCGCAGCAGCGTATCGAGCAGGTGACAATCTGAAAGATAAAGAAACTGGTTTAGTGTCCGACTACTCCCGAAAGGGCGGCGTTGTGTTTTCCGAAATCTCGTTGTGCCAAAACGCTCCTGCCGAATATGCCGACAGGGCTACTCTTTGGAACGCAGTTCACGAAATCGAGAAAGCCAAAAACTCACAGTTGTGGCGTGAGTTTGAGGTGGCACTTCCGCAGGAGTTTAGCCGAGCCGAACAGATAGACACAGTTCGTGGATTTGTCAAAGGCTTGACCAAGCAAGGAATGTGTGTGGATTGGAGCTTGCACGATAAAGAGGACGGAAACCCACACGCTCATATCATGGCTACTATGCGGAGCATAACCGAGGGCGGCAAATGGGCACCCAAGAGCCGCAAGGTGTATGACCTTGACGAGAACGGCGAGCGCATTTTTCAAAAAGTCGATAAGTCGGGGCGCAAGCAGTACAAGAACCACAAAGAAGATTACAACGATTGGAACAAGAAAGAGCGTGTCGAGGAATGGAGAGCTGCGTGGGCTGCTTGCTGCAATGAAAGGCTTGCCGAGCGTGATCGGATAGATCACCGCAGCTATAAACGGCAGGGCATAGAGCAAGAGCCGACTATCCATGAGGGATATGCAGCAAGGAAAATCGCAGCCGAGGGTAAGCCCTCGGAGCGTGTTCGCATAAATGAAGAAATCCGAGAGAGAAATAATATGCTGAAACAGCTTGCCGAGCAGCTGCACCACATCGAACAGCAGCTTGCCGAGCTTATCAAGGAGAAAGGAAGTGCAGCGATCAATGCAGGAAAACAACGAATTGCAGACCTACTCGCCCGAAGAAGTCGAGCAGTTGATAGCGATGACCGAGGACTTGCAGACGGAGAACGAACAACAGAGAGCCGAACTGAACGAACTACGGCAACAGAAGCAGACCGCCTTATCAGAGAATCAGAAGCTGAAAGACGAGCTGCACTCCGCAATGTTGGACTTGAAGAAAGTGGAAGGACAGCACAAGGAAACGAGAAAAAAGCTGAACACTCTGCTACACGGTTACAACCCACAGAACAACCAGACACAGCAGCAATCTTCGGAGCTGCGGACAGCCTTATCCAAGATACAGACACTAACCAAGAAGCTGTCAGAGCAGCAACGGCAGACACAGACAGTACTATCCGACAATCAGAAACTAAGGTCACAAGTGCAGCAGCTCACCGCCAAGAACGAGAGCTTGCAGAGCAGCGACGAGCAGCTGAAGAACGCCGAAGAGCTGAAGAAGCAGAGCGCAAGGCAAGAGCAGCAAGCGAAAGAGCGAGAAAGACGAGCTACGATAGAGGCAGATAGGGCTAGACGAGAAGCAGCCGCAGCAATCGCAAGAGCCGAGCAAAAAGAAGAAGCGGCGATAATAGCCAAGAACGCAGCGGAACATACCAAGCAGCAGCAGGAAAGTATCATCAAAGAGAAAGCAGAAGCCTTAAACAGGCAATATCAGGTGGAATGGAACGTTATTGGTGTTGCCCTTATCGTGTATAGCTTATTTGCTACCGTGTTCACCGCCATTAAGTCAAAACGCTGTATGTCTGATATTACCGCAGCAGGAAAGCTAATAGTTAAAATCGCAAAGGGAATAGTTCATGTGATAACTGCCCTTGCAAGCCGTGTCGGAAGTGTCGGAGCGAAAATCCCACAGCCCATAGTGTCCACGATCGTGAGCTATTTGCTAATGGCACTTATTACAGCGATATGTGTTGTTGTTATCCTTGCACCCTTGTATTTGGGCATTAAAGCTATTTCAAACTGCTATACGCTGCATTGTTGGGACGAGGTAAGTCCATTGGTTGCCCTGGTCTGCCTTGCAGTTCTTGTGTGGGGAGCTGAACTCATGCCGTTGAACATCGTGCTGCTGATGATACTTTCACACGCAGCATACATCGTTGTCCGTTGGTACATAGATGGTTGGAGAGAGGCAAGAGGACTAGCATAATGCCCTCAGAAGCCACCGTAAGCCACACAGAGCCACGCTAATCTTAATAATATAGAATCACCCCTTACACTCTTGAAACGCCACACAGAGCCGCTCAGAACGTGCGAGGGGCATTTTTACAGCCTTTTTCTCGCGGAGATAGAAATGTATTGGTGAAGTTGGTACTATAAACATTTAATTGAAAGCGTCACAAAATCAGTATTGACAAATGGAGATTTATGTGCTATACTGAAAAAAAGGTAAAAAAACTTATTGATAATCTAAGCCCCTTATACCGTAGGTATTCTGAGGGGGCTGACAGAGTAGGTAAAAAAACTTATTGATAATCTAAGCCCCTTATACCGTAGGTATTGAGCGTGAGCGTGTGTGGGGCGGTTCTTCTTTCTTTTGGTTCTTTTCTTTCTTCTCCAAGAAAAGAAGAAAGAAAAGAACGTTACCCGCAGTAATGATGTTATATCCGCATAAGTGAGGTGTTCTGCTTGTCCGATAATGTATTGAATAACTTCCGTGAGTGCTATGAGCTGCTTTCCAACGTGTACGATCAGGTCAATGGCGAGGACTTCTATCGTTATATCTTCCCCGACAACGAGAACTCTGGTGAGCTGTCCAGCGATTTTTCTCACCCTAACGCTATTTATCTGTATCACGATGAACAGGACGAGGGTGCAAAAAGGCGTTTACGCCGCAGGATAATGCTCAATGATACGTGGGCTTCTGATTATATGGACTATGTTGAGGGGAACGGCATGACTTTGTGCAGCGGTCTGACTTATCATAGCCGCAGCAACAAGCTCCAGTATGCTCAGACCATGAACGCACTCATTTTTGACCTTGACGGTGTCGGGCGTTCTGAATTGGAGCACGTTTTGGAGCGTACAACAGGTTCGGGCGATGTTTACCGCAGTATTCCTAAGCCGACTTTCATTGTTTTGAGTGGGCGAGGGCTTCACTTGTACTATGTTTTTGATGAGCCTATCGCCCTTTATCCCAACATAAAGCTGCAATTGAAGTCCTTGAAACACGATCTCACATTCAGAATATGGGAGTATAAAGGCACTTCGCAGGTCGAGAGTATTCAGTATCAGAGCATCGGTCAAGGTTTCCGTATGGTCGGCAGCACTAACAGCAAGTATGGGAATACCGTCACTGCCTTTAAAATCGGCGGTAAAGTCAGCCTTGATTTCCTCAATAGCTATGCTATTAAGCCCGAAAATCGGGTTGATGTTAACCGTCCGTACCGCCCGAGCAAAATTGACCGAGCAACCGCAGCGGAGCTTTATCCCGAATGGTATCAGAAAGTTGTTGTTGAGGGCAACAAACGCCCTAACAAGTGGAATATCGGCTATCGTAAGAAGAAGCAAGTCAAAGACTATGCTCTTTATGAGTGGTGGAAACGCCGTGTGACCGAGATTGAGGGCGGACACCGTTATTTTTACCTTATGTGCCTTGTAATATACGCCTGCAAGTGTGATGTACCGAAAAAACAGCTCAAAGTCGATATTCAGGCGTGTTTTGAAGTCCTTCGTGCTTATAAACACAATAACGAGCTGACACAAGATGATGTTGATAGTGCTATGGAGTGCTATTCAAAGGATTATTATAATTTCACGATAGCTGATATCGAGATCTTGACCGATGTTCGTATCGAGCGTAATAAGCGGAACTATCAAAAGCAGGAGTGGCATTTGGAAGATATCCGAAGTAAAAAGGCAAATATGAAACGTAGAGGTCAGCCTTTTAGAAATGCCGAGGGCAGACCAAGTAAGCAGCAGATCGTACTTGAATGGCAGCAGCTGCACCCTATGGGGCGCAAAGTTGATTGTATCAGAGATACTGGTTTGTCAAAGCCTACCGTTCTCAAATGGTGGCGAAAGGAGTTTGAAGCATGAGCAAAACCATAAAGCAGATCGCTGACGAGCTGGGCGTGAGCAAAGACCGAGTAAAGTATCTAGTGAAAAAATTACCCAGTGGGTGGGTAGAAAAACGGGGAAATATTACCTACATAAATGCTGATGGTGAACGGAATATCTATATGCTAGAGGGAAAAAAGTGGGGAAAATCTGACGAAATTACCCATATTGAAACCGAACTTGATCGGGTAATTTCTACCCACTTACCCACCGAAGAACAGAAGAAAGATATGGAAATTGAGAGGTTAAAAGCTAGGGTTGCAGAACTTGAACGCCAATTAGAATATGAAAGGGCTAATTCCGAAGAGAAACAAGCTCTTTTGAAAGCGTGGAATGATGAACAGATACAGCAATTTAATCGCATAATTGAGGATAATAAAAAATTATTACAGCTTATAGACCAAGAACAGCAGCTGCATTTACGTTCGATTGAGAGTAAAGATAAAGGTCTTGCTATCGAGGAAAAGCAGCCCGAACCTAAGCGGCATTGGTGGCAGCGTAAACGAAAGGAGCCGACCGAGGAATGAACGAGCCGACAAAAAAGAAGAAAGGCGGAGCGAGGGCAGGAGCAGGCGCAAAGCCAAAATACGGCTGCAAGACCGTGACAATGCGTGTTCCTGCTGATATGGTGGACGAAATCAGGGCTTTTATCTGCAAGAAAAAACATATCGAGCCGAAGCCTGAGCCTGAACAAGAGCTAGAGGGGCAAGTTTCCTTTAGCGATATATAAGGAGGACTAACAATGGATATCAAGTTTTACAATGAAGAACACCAAAAGGCATTTTACAGCATTTGTAAGCGAATGAAACACCTTGACTGCTACCATTTTTCGCTTGCGTATCTTCTTTCTCTCGATAAGGTACTTCGTGAACATACCGATGAAGTATTCGACTTCAAAGAGGACTGTATAAAACGTGAGGGGCTGCACAAAGGCTTTCAGACAGGCACTTCGATGAAAACAACACGCCTTGCCTTTAACCTTTGGAATGGCTGCTATGATGACGGTGAAACCTACACGAATAAGGACGGCTATGAAACGGAGCTGCCGAGCAGCTACTACTCGCCCGATCAGATCTTCTGCTGCAAGGACTATGCACCGTACTACTGGCAGGCTATTCGGATCCGTTTTGAATTGAATTAGTATAGAAAAAAGGCGAAACAATAACGTTTCGCCTTTTGATCATTGTTCGATATTACTTTTTTTGACTAAAATCCAATCACAAGGAAATATATGTTTTTTGTCTGCTTTATAAACTAGTATTAAAACAAATATCCATATATGTTTGGTTTTTACTACGTTATTATTTCCTAAAGAGTCCCTTATGATCATTGCAGAGGGTCCATCCTTAGAATTAAATATATCTTGCTGTTGTATGTGTTTTAGAATATAATTTTTTTCTTGTAATTTCATTATTAAAGTTTTACCGTTGAGCTGGCGTTTCCTAAGTAAGCCTTTCCGCCTGCAATAGTTGTAATGTAGACGTTTTTCCAACCAACCTTTACTTTCTTGGTGTTTTTCGGAATTGAAAATGATTTTGTAGAGCCATTTGCCTTGTTATATCTTCCATTAAGGTCTTTGTATTCATCTATTCTGCCTGAAAAATAACTTTTGGGTTTTAATATTGATGTGTTACTGCAGTATATTGTTCCAGACACATTGGTTATCTGTGTTCCTGTTGCGCTCCAATAGAGATGAGCTTTATCTATTATATCACTTTTTTGAGTGATTGTAAAAACAGAAATAACACTTTGTATTTGTAATTTGTGAATTTTTCTCCAATAGCATTGACAATATAGGATTTATCCTATATAATTAATTATAGGATAAATCCTATAATTTGAT
>NC_014833.1:300000-417500 GCF_000179635.2 Ruminococcus albus 7 = DSM 20455
ATCATCACCGATATGCTGTGCGACCTCGACTACCAGCTTGGTGCCGTTATTGTCTATCTCAAGCGCATTTAGAAGGTTCGGCATATGTTCTTTGTCAAAGCGAACGTCAACGACCGCTCCGACTATCTGCACGACCTTGCCTATGTTAGTGCTTTCCATTACTGACTTCCTTTCCTATCCATTATCTGAATGATACAGTCAATGGATCATGAATTGTGAATCACGAATTATCGTTCAGGCTTGCCGAGCTTATCTCGGTGATCTCCTGAGTTATCTGTGCCTGTCTTGCGCGGTTGTACAGCAGTGACAGCTTTTCGATCATCTCGTTAGCGTTGTCGCTTGCTGATTCCATAGCAGTTCTTCTTGCAGCCTGTTCGGATGCGAAGCTGTCAACTATGGCCGAATAAAGCATACCGCCCATATATTCAGGTATCAGGCTGTCAAAGACCTCTTCGGGTGAAGGGTCATATATGGTCATAGGATGTTTCTGACCAAGGTATTCAAGGTTCTCAACAGGGAGTATCCTGAGGTGCTGTGGTTCCTGTGTCATTACAGAAACGAAAGTGGTGTATACCAGTTCCACAGCATCGAAATCACCTATCTTGAAACGCTCGATCACCTTGTTGGCTATCATCATGGCATCTATGAGCTCTATGCCTTCAGCTATCTGCGGGAAGCCGTCTATAAGTTTATATTCACGCTTCTCAAAGTACTCAACTGCCTTTTTTCCGATAGCCATTATAACAGCTTCACCGCCGCTTTCGGTTATCGCATCAGCCTTGGCTTTTGCCAGTTTCAGTACATTAGTGTTGAAACCGCCCGCAAGACCTCTGTCACCTGCAATAACTATCAGAAGTACCGAGTTCTTGAACTTTTTCTTGGTGAACACCGAGGTGAATTCGTGGTCGCGGGAGATATCTGCCATTACCTGGAAAACGCCCTCAAAGAACGGGTGTACCGCTTCGGCACGCTCCTTGGCTTTCCTCATCTTTGAGGACGCGACCAGCTGCATAGCCTTGGTTATCTGCATGGTGCTTTCCACGCTTTTTATACGGCGCTTTACGTCCTTCATGTTAGCCATAAGCCGTTCTCCTTACTTCTGCTGCATAAACTTATCCGCAAAATCCTTAAGCACATTTTTGAGTGCCTTTTCGTTCTCTGCGGTGAGTTCCTTTGTATCGCGTATAGATGCGAGTATATCGGGATGAGATTCATCGAGGAACAGGAACAAGTCCTTCTCGTACTCACGTATATCCTCCACCGGTATCTTCTTGAGGTAATTATTTACAACAGCGTAGATTATAACTACCTGCTTTTCAACATCAACAGGGGAGTTCTTGGACTGTTTGAGTACCTCAACTATACGTTCTCCCTGTGCAAGTCTGTCCTTGGTATCCTGGTCAAGATCTGAACCGAACTGTGAGAAGCTCTGCAATTCTCTGTACTGAGAGTACAGCAGCTTCAAGGGACCCGATACCTTCTTCATCGCCTTTATCTGTGCCGAACCGCCGACACGGGATACGGATATACCCGGGTTTACCGCAGGTCTAACACCTGAGAAGAACAGCTCTGTTTCCAGGAATATCTGACCGTCGGTAATGGATATTACGTTTGTTGGTATGTAAGCCGAAACGTCACCTGCCTGAGTTTCGATGATAGGCAGTGCGGTTATGGAACCGCCGCCGTTATCTTCATTAAGACAGCACGCTCTCTCCAGCAGACGTGAATGCAGATAGAATACATCGCCGGGATAAGCCTCACGTCCTGTAGGTCTTTTCAGCAGCAGTGACATTGTTCTGTACGCAACAGCGTGCTTTGAAAGATCGTCGTATACGCACAGCACATCCTTGCCCTGTAACATGAAGTACTCTGCCATAGCAACACCTGCATAGGGTGCTATGTACTGCAGAGGAGCCATTTCAGATGCAGTAGCTGATACTACTATGGAATAATCCATAGCATCATTCTTAGTCAGGGTATCAACGATATTTGCAACAGTTGATATCTTCTGACCGATAGCGACATAGATACAGATAACGTTCTTGCCCTTCTGGTTGATGATAGTATCAAGTGCGATGGTGGTCTTACCTGTCTGTCTGTCGCCTATTATAAGTTCACGCTGACCTCTGCCTACGGGTATCATGGAGTCGATAGCCTTGATACCTGTCTGAAGGGGTCTGTTTACTGATTTTCTTGTGATTATACCAAATGCGGGGCTTTCAACGGGTCTTGTCTCGTTTGTGAGTATAGCACCCTTGCCGTCGATAGGCGCACCAAGCGCGTTTACTACTCTGCCCAGCATAGCTTCGCCTACGGGTACGGATACTATCCTGCCCGTTCTTTTGACGTTTGAGCCTTCTCTTATGCCTTCTTCTGTACCCAGCAGTACGCAGCCGACGAAATCCTGTTCAAGGTTCATCGCCATGCCGTAAGTGCCGTTCTCGAATTCCAGCAGCTCGCCCGACATACATTTCTCAAGTCCGTTGACTCTTGAAATGCCGTCGCCCACCGTACATACAGTGCCGACATCGTCAAGCACTAGCTTGGTACGGTAGTTCTTTATCTGTGATTTTATCAGACCTGTTATCTCATCAGGACGTAAATTCATAATTTTCCGTTCCCTTCCGTATGTTTAAATGAAACTTCGCTTTTAAGCGATAGTGTTCGTTATCTGAGCCTTCAGATTATCCAGCCTTGTCTTTACGCTTGAATCAAGTTCTGTATTGCCGTAGCGCACTATTATTCCGCCGATAATGGACTTGTCGATCTCTTCGGTAAGTACGATGCGCTTGCCTGTTGTTCTGCCAAGCTTATCGGTTAGCCGATCCCTGAGCTCCGCGGTCATAGGCTGTGCGGTCACAGCGGTAACCTCCAGAAGCCCCAGCTTGTCGTTATACATCTTCCTGAATTCGCCGTATATCTCATCGAGCTTGTCTGCTCTGTTCTTTTCAGCGGTAAGGCACAGAAAATCCAGCAGCAGAGCGTCTATCTTATCTCCGAAAACTGCTTTGATGCTGTCAGACTTTTCCTGTCCGGAGATAAGGGGTGATGCCAGAAATCTCAGATAATCGGCGCACTCGCTGTTTTTCATCAGCGCTTCAAACTCGCTGTAATCACTGAAAACTTTTTCCAGTTTATCCTGCTCAGTACACAGCTCAAACAGCGCTGTGCTGTAAACCTTGCCAACTGTTTCCGCCATCAGTTTTCACCCACGTTATTGATGAACTCGCCGATCAGTCTTTCGTTATCCTGACTGCTCAGGTCTTTTTCAATAACAGCCTGTGCCGCCTGGAAAGCAATATCGGTGATATCGTCCTTTATCTTGTTTACCGCGATCTTCTTTTCGCGTTCTATCTCGCTTCTTGCCTGCTCGGTGATGCCCTTAGCCTCCACCTTGGCATCAGCGATTATCTCATCGCTTCTCTGCTGAGCCTTGCGGGTAGCCGCCTGGATTATCTTTGCAGATTCCTCCTTGGCGCCGCTTATGCGCTCCTCGTAATCCTGCTCCAGTTTCTCAGCTCTTTCCTTGGCTTCGTCCGCCTGTTTGTAAGTCTCGGCGACCTCGTTTTTCCTGTCTTCCATCACCTTGTTCACTTTGTTGAACAGGAAATGTTTCATGACCAGGAACAGTATAAGCAGGTTGAGCCATGTAGCGATGATCGTAGTGAGATTTACCGACAGGAAATCGGTAACGTCACCTCTCGCCAGTATCATTATGCAAAACCTCCCTTATATCAGAACACTGTACATATAGCTATATTACAGCTTGCCGATAAAGGGGTTGCCGAACATCAGTATCAGCGCAACAACGAAAGCATAGATACCTGTTGACTCTGCCATAGCTACACCGATGAACATTGTTCTTGTGCAGTCGCCCTGTGCTTCGGGCTGTCTTGCGATAGACTCGATAGTCTTACCAACAGCGTAGCCCTCACCGATACCGGGGCCGATACCTGCGATCATTGCCAGACCTGCACCCAGTGCAGAACAACCCAATACAAATGCCTTATCACTTAACATAATAAAAACCTCCAAAGTTTTGTTTACTTTATTTATCGCAGATATCCTGCGTACTTAACTTTATTGAAATACTTGTTATTCTTCAGCCGCTGCCGCAACGTTTACCATAGTCAGCGTTGAGAATATGTAAGCCTGTATGCAGCCTGAGAATAGGTCAAAATAGATACTCAGTACTGCGGGAATACCTACCTGCAATACACTGAATGCCCATGAAGCAAATTCAAAGTGCAGATGCAGTGCTGTTGAAGCAGCGCCCAGTGCCGAATACAGCAGTCCTGTTATTACCATGCCGCCCGCAACGTTGCCGAAAAGACGGAACGCCATAGATGCAGGTGTTGCTATCTCACTGATAAGGTTCAGCGGCAGAATGAATGCAACAGGCTGTGCGAAGCTTTTCAGGTAGCCCAGGAAGCCGTTTGTTTTTATCTTGGTGTAGGTTATCAGCACGAATGTGACTATCGCCCATGCGGCTGTAACGTTTATATCCGCTGTCATCGACCTCAGACCCACCATGCTTATCAGTGCGCCAAGCACTGCGGATACCAGCAGTGCGCCGATGTATGGGGCATAGTACATCATCTTTTCGCCCATAGATTGTTTTACCATGCCGTTGACGAAGTTCACGAACATCTCCGCGACTATCTGCCGCTTGCTCTCGGGCTTCTTTTTAAGGTCTTTTGTAAGCCACAGACAAAGCAGCGTCACCACTGCGATTATCAGCCAGCCCATTACTACCGTTTCAGTGAATATCAGAGGTCCTATCTCAAAGACGATCTTAGGACCGTCGCCCAATCCGTTCATAATTAGCTATCCTTTCCTGCCGAAAAACTGATCGGCTGTAAGTATTATCTTCGGGAACAGCTGAGGTATCAGTATCCCCGTAAAGTTTGCAATACCTGTATATGCGGCAGCGCAGCTCAATATCACAAGTGCAGTGCACCTTATAGCGTAGCAAATACGCATTTTGCGTACTGCTGACTTCCTGTCCAGCTTTACAGCACTTTCGCAGCTCCGTCCGAAGTACTCGAACTGGGCACACATAAATCCGTATCCCAGCACGAATCCCAGCAGCTGCGAAGCTTTGAATCCCCAAAACAGCGTTACAGCGAAGCAAAGTACTGTCAGTACAGCTCCCCATTTGTATATCATAAGCAGCAGCGGTCTTGTCACCGAGGTGTTATCCGAAAGCTTGGTTTTATCAAGGTTTTCCATGTATAGTACCTGCCTTTCGGTATCGGTTTGAAAAACACTCGCACATACAAATTTATTATATCATCTTTTCTCATTTTTTAAAAGGGGGTTTTAAGCTGCTTTGATAAGTTTTACAATTTGTTAATAAAATTCTTCCTCTTCGGGGGTATAATTTCTCAAATTTCGGGTAAAAAGCCTCTTGCAAAAATGACCATTAGTCATGTTTGTGACTATCATATCACAATAATTGATGTTTGTCAATGACGAAATGACCAATAGTCATAATCTATCGCAGGATATTCTGTGCTGTAATAGACAAAAACCCCGCAGATCTTTAGGTCTGCGGGGTGATGTTGTCAGTTTTTCAGGAATGTGTCCAGGTCGATAGGCCAGCTTTTCAGGTCAGGAAGTTCATCCAGTGTCAGAACGCGGTCGCTGCTGTATATCTTATCCCAAGTATCAAATGTGGTATACTGGTCAGAGAGCTGCTTGTTCTTTATGGCGAACTCTCCGTTCCAGGTCGCAAAGTATGACCATCTTGTGCCTTCATTGAATGCGGCATCGGGATCGAACATAGATCCGTTCTCGGTCTCGGCTATTATCTTGCTGCCCGTAGGTGAGCACTCCTTCAGAAAGTCGTAGTAGTATTTCTGTGAAGAGGAATCATGCTCATCGGGATAGCAATCGTAACCGACTATATCCACGTATTCGTCGCCGGGATACCAGCTCTGGTTCTGAGCGTTCCATACCCATATAAGGTTGTTTAAATGATACTCATTTACAAACTTATCGTACATGAGCTTGTAAAGCTCCAGATAAGCGTCCTTGCCTGATGCGCCCCACCAGAACCATGCGTTGTTTGGATATCTCGGGTCGCCTGCTGCTTCGTGCAAAGGCCGCCACAGTATAGGTATATCTGCATCAGCCAGAGGCTTCAGCTGCTCAGCCATATTGTCAAGCTCAGCTACTATAGCGTCATAGCCTTCCTTATCCTCGCCTCTCATGGCTTTGCCCAGGTCAAAACTTGTGCTGTCGGTATAGAAACCTCTCCACCAGGGCTGACCGTTGACTTCAAGGTATTTTGAGGGAGCGTGCCAGTGCCAGCAGAATGTTACGATGCCGTTGTGGTTATTGTACCAGTCCATAGCATATATAGGCACCATATCGCCGCCGCCTGCCTGGTGATCAACTTTGGTGGATATGCCGAGATTGCCCACATCAAGACCAAGCAGTGCAGGGGTCTTGCCTGTGCGCTTGTTTATCTCTATGAACTCGCGGGATTCGGGACCCATGTTGTCGCCCGAATACTGTCCCGATATGGTATACTTGCCGTAAGTTGCTCTCATGAAGCTGTAAAGTCTTTTTGCGTTATCGCTGGCGTTTGGATTGCACAGCTTATCTGTTACATCATACTGTGAAAGGTCTATGGGCGCAGCCGGAACGATCTTCAGCGTATCAACATAGATATGTCCCGTATCGGCACGTATGCCGATAGTATGGCTGCCGCCATCTATCAGGACGTTTTCTGCAGTTACTTCTGCAAATTTCGATTCGCTTGAGGTAAACTTTTTTACAGCGCTGCCGTCAACAGTTATAAGGTTATCCGAATTGACATTATCTGCAGCGATCTTCATTACGACATTATAGCTGCCCTTAGCGGGAAGCTCGATATCAAAAGTGATCTCATCGCCCTTGTCATATACTGCTACATAGCCGTCACCTGAAAAATCTCCTGCAAATGCCTTGTTCATGATCATAGCTTCATTGAGCAGAGTACCGGATTCTGCTTCCAGCTCAAGAGAAAAATCCTCAGGGACATCATAAGCCGAGGTGAAGTCCGAAAGGTCGAAATCACCGATGGTTTCAATGACATCAGGTTTCTTTTCCTCGCTGCTGTCATCAGCAGCCTTGCTTGCATTGTTTTTTTCAGAATCGTTCTTTTTTTCGGTGCTTTTTCCGCATCCGAAGAGTCCCGCGCTCATAGTAAGTGCAAGTGTGAGTGCGAGCATCCTTTTCATTTTAGTTTTCATTTTATATACCCTCCGTTTATCCATATACGTTACTTGTGTGAGTTCTGCATTTATCACTACCTTTCAAAAATTGTATCAGCATTATTTGTATACGTTATAGTTATGCGGCAGTGCCGCTTGTGTGACGTGTTGTTCATATCAGACATTATCCGCTGTAGGCGGAGTTATCTTGGTGTCACGCAGGAATTTTCTGTAAAACCATCTGGTGAATTTCATTGGAAGTATAAAAAGTATGAGCTGCAAAAAGCATGGCGGAAAGAAATCCCTGAAACCGATATAGCCTTCGATGAACAGTTTCCATCTCACCGCTATAAATCCTTTGGTGAGCCTCCAGCTGCGCCTTATCCTGGGCGTGCTTTCACTGACACGGTAGCGTACCAGCACCTCGGGAATATTCTGCCCCACTGCACCCCCTGCAAGCATCCTTACGGCAAAATCGTAGTCCTCGCACAGCTTCAGGTCACTGTAACCGCCGACTTCCAGCGCTTTGCTTTTTCTGAAAGCCACCGTCTGTCTGTTGAATGGGTTGCGGCGCTTGGAGTAGCTCAGTATATCCTTTTGTACAAGGGGTACTTTTTTCAGTGTAAGAGTCTTATCGGTGAGGTCATCGAATTCTTCTACGAAGCTGCCCACTATATCAAGCTCGGGCTTTACCGCAAACAGCAGCATCTCTTTGATGCATCTGTCGGGCTTGGAAACATCATCGCTGTCCATACGGACTATGTATTCGCAGCGGCAGGCTTTTATTCCTTTATTTACTGCCTTGCCGGCTCCCACATTCTCATCTATTCGCACTATCCGGAATATACCTTTGTATTCGTTCTGGAAAGATTTTACTATTACATCCAGAGCATTTGTCAGCTTGCCGTCGCATACCAGTACAAAATCTGAGGGAGGGTATGTCTGCTTCAGCATAGATTCGAGGCTCTGGTTCAGGTTTTCGGGAAGCTCTTTATCATAGACCGACATAAGAACGCTGTATTTTGGCAGTTCATACCCTGCCACATTCCTGTTTACACGTCGTGCCACAAATAAGCCCCCTTTCCCGGAATATTATCATCTATTAATATACTATGTATAGCATAATTTTATCATATACAGTAAAATTTGTCAAGATGCAATAAAATTATTACTTCATTTTCGCTCATTCAATGAAAAATGTCTATAATATTAGGCGCAGATAAGCTAAAAAAGCGGACACCCGAAGGTATCCGCCTGATAGAATACAATAAATTATAGGTCAAAGTCCTTTTCCTGTCATGGAAACGTGCTTGATATCCTTGGGAGTCATGAACATTCCCATTATGTAGGTATTCATAATATCCACATCCTCGGTGGTTATTTTTTTGCCGTCTATCCTCAGTTCCTTTACCGCAGTCTGACCGTCGGGTGCTCTGCCGAATACCATATTGTATTCTTTGCCGTCCTTGTCTACGCCGCGGAACGTTACTTTGTTCTGGCTGAAATCGAACCACCAGTGACATTCTTCAAAATAGCTGTCAAATGCATCGCCGTAATTGCTGCTTTCAAGCTTTATACTCTCATCGAGATTGAAATCGTAATTTGTATGTGAAACTAATAGTACCCTGCCTATCGCATAGATTACCATGCCTATTATAATAATAAGTATGAATTTGATCACGTTGGCAAGACCGTTGCTGATAATACTCCTGTTTGCCTGCTTGCCGCTTCCGGTAGTGGCAGAAAAAGGCACAGCCCTGTTATCCTTGCGGGGATCGTAATTATCGGGATGATGCTCTTTGCGGGCTTTTGCAGTGCCGTAATGCTCATCCAGCTTGTCCATCTGTCTTCCTGACCTGGTAGCGGCGTAGGGGGTCTGAACTACAAGTCTTGAAGGGGATAAACCATCCCGCTCTCTGTCTGAGGAAAACTGATTATGTCTGCCAAGTTCTGCGCCCTTAAATGCAGGCATTACCTTTCCGCATCCCGGACATATTTTGTCGGTGCTTTCAACACTTGCGCCGCAGAATCTGCAAGATATCTTCATTTGTCTTCACTTTCCTTTCAAACCCTGATCGGGGCTCAGATGTATCTTATGACCCCCACTACCCGACCGAGTATCTCGACATTATCCAGTATTATCGGATCCATCGTATCATTCTCGGGCTGAAGTCTGAAATGCCCTTCTTCCTTATAAAAGGTTTTGACTGTTGCATCGCTGCCTTCTACAAGTGCGACAACGATCTGACCGTTCTCTGCAAAGGGAGTCTGTTCAACAACTACCGTATCACCATCGAGTATCGCTGCGTTTATCATTGATTCACCGCGAACTTTCAGAGCGAAAAGCGGATTTCCGTAATGTCTTGCGGGCTGAAAGCTTATATACTCGCTGACATATTCTATTGCTGTGATAGGTGTACCTGCCGTCACTGTTCCTACAAGAGGTATCAGCATACCGCCGCCGCCCACCAGTTTTATGGCACGGTTCTGGTTATCACTTTTTTCAAGGAATCCTTTGGAAGTCAGGGTCTTTATATACCTGTGTGCAGTTGAGGTGGATTTAAAGCCGAAATGCGAGCATATCTCTCTAACCGTGGGTGGATAGCCCTCCTCGACCCTTTCCTTGATAAATTCAAATACATTGCGTTCATTGTCAGTGACTTTCATACGCTCCTCCTTTGCGGTCGCTGTGTCAGTCGCTCTCTCTCAATCTTTTTGCAAGCTTCTTCGCAAGCTTGTAAACGTCGCCGCATCCGAAGGTGATAAGTATATCTCCGTCCTCAGCGTTCTTCATTATATAATCGATACATTCATCGAAGTTCTTTTCCTTCTGCTCGGCAGTCTGCTTGTCAACTACCTCATGCGGTGTATCGAACCAGACAGCGTTCCTTGTTTTTTCGCCAAGCATCTCTGTGTATATGCCGTGGTCATTCTTTTCACGGCTGCCCATAATATCGGTTATAACTGAAATATCAGCTATCTCCAGCGCTCTGGCAAAATCATCCATGAGTATCTCTGTGCGCGAATAGGTAAATGGCTGGAACACTGCCCATACTCTCTTGAAATCAAGACTTTTTGCGGCTCTCAGTGTTACCTCGATCTCCTTGGGGTGATGTGCATAGTCATCGACTATGGTAAGACCTCTGACCTTGTCTATCAGCTGGAAACGTCTTATAGCCCCATGGAAGCTTGAAAGTCCCTTAGCTGCGGCTTCAAATGAGATGCCCGAATATCTTGCGGCAGCAAGTGCAGCAAGTGCGTTGAGCACATTGTGGTTGCCGGGGACGTTTATCTCGATCTCTCCAAGAGACTCACCCTTGAAAAATGCAGTGAACCTGGTCACAAGCCCTTTCTTTGAAATGATCTCTGCGGAGTAATCGTTTGCTTTGTTCCAGCCGAAGCTGATAAGCTCCTTGCCGGATATGCCTTCCAGTGCCTTGCGGGTATTTGCATCATCGCCGTTGTATATAACAGCGCTGCTTGCCATATCAGCGAATGTGTGGAAGCTTTTTATGATATTTTCTATATTCTTGAAATATTCCAGATGGTCTGCATCAACATTGAGTATTATCGCACAGTCGGGGTGCAGCTTCAGAAAATGATCCTGATACTCGCAGGCTTCGCAAACCATATCCTTTGACTTGCCTGCTCTTCCTGAACCGCCTATGCTTGGGAGCTTTCCGCCGATAACACAGCTTACGTCCTCACCTGCGTCAACGAATATCTGTGTGAGCATCGAGGATGTTGTCGTTTTGCCGTGAGTGCCGCAGACGCACAGTGCATTTTCGTACCATCCTGTTATTACACCGAGTATGTCCGCACGCTCGCATACTATCGCTCCGCTTTCTTTTGCAGCTATAAGCTCGGGATTATCAGCCATTATAGCTGCGGTATATATTATAAGCTCAGCACCCTCGATATTCTCTGCCCTCTGACCGAGAAATACCTTTATGCCCAGCTTGCGTACAGCTTCAAGAGTTTCTGTTTCGTTATTGTCCGAGCCTGTTATCTCATAGCCCTTTGCGTGGAATATCTGCGCCAGCGGATACATTCCGGAACCGCCGATGCCTATAAAATGAACTCGCTTTATTTTGCCGAGTGCTTCTTCTGTTAGTGCCGAACTCATAGTAAAGTTCCTCCTGAATGAAAACATTTATTCTATTATATTATACTACACTTTCGCAAAAAAATATTGACAAATTAAGAACATTTATTTGCCACGTGGTAAACATATTTACACAGAACATTTTTAGTTAATAATTTTACTTGGCATAGGCGGTATCAGATGTGTTTTTCTGCGTGCGTATGCATAATAAGAGAATTTAAACCGTAGTGCTTTCTGATAGAAAGCGTATACTCTGTTGTGCCGTGGTCATCAAAAAGAATACGTTAAAAGGATGTATCCTGTTTTTAAAGTAAACGTTTTCCAATGTACGAATGATAGGATATGTTAAGAAAAGTATAGTATATACTATTCAAATCCGCGGGCGGTGTGCTATAATGAATAATATTTCGGAAAAAAAGAGGATAGTTTAAGAAAGGCTACGGCCAGGGAGGAAGAATATGTTTCAGCTGAGATGGCTGTGGGCTAACCTGAAAGGCAGCCGTGCGGTCTATATCTGCGCACTGGTGCTTTCGGTTGTCTGCAACGGATTGTATATTGCCACACCATATTTTCAATCAAGAATAATCGATACTTTCATTTCAAATGAGAACGCTGCGGAAAACCTCCGCGATCACAGGGATCTGCTGCTGTGGCTGATAGTCGGAATGATAGGTATAACGTTCCTGCGTACTGCGCTTACCTATACCTGCAATATGTACTACGAAAAAGCATCGCAGTCTATGATATACAGGATACGTACTCACCTGTTCCGCAAGATAGAGAATCAGGATATGGATTTCTATGACCGTTATCGCACAGGTGACCTTATGACAAGACTTACAGGTGACCTGGATATGGTAAGGCACATGGTATCCTGGGTAATAAGCAACTGTGTATCCAGTATCGCGCTGTTTACAGCTTCTATGGTATACTTTTTTACCATAGATTTCCGTACAGCACTTTGCATCATGGCGATGACACCAGCCATATTCATTGTCACCAGACTGTTCTCGCGTCAGGCAGGTCCTGCTTACCGTAAGGTCAGGGAAACATCATCAGCACTTAACACCGCCGCACAGGAGAATATCTCCGGAAACCGCGTTGTAAAGGCTTTTGCAAAGGAAGACTACGAGATAGAAAAGTTCCGTCAGAAGGATGAGGAATACAAAGAATCCAACATAAAGGCGGCTATGGTATGGCTGAAATATCATCCTTTCATAGATATCGCTGCAGGTGCACTGAGCGTTATACTGCTCATGTGCGGCGGATATTTTATGATACGTCAGCATCTGACTATGGGACAGTATGTAGCTATATCAGGACTTTTATGGGCTGTAAGCAATCCCATGAGAAATCTGGGCACGTATGTCAATGACTTCCATCGTTTTATGGCATCAGCGGGCAAGGTCATCGAGATATACTACGAAGCACCGCGTATCGTTGACAGAGTGGATGCAGCTGAAAACAAGGAAAAGCTCCGCGGTGATATAGAATTCAGGAACGTTACCTTCTCAATAGGTGATAAGAAGATACTTGATAATGTCAGCTTCCGCATAAATGCAGGCGAGACCGTTGTCATAATGGGTGAAACAGGCAGCGGAAAGACTACCCTTGTCAATCTTATCCCGAGATTCTTTGACTGCGACAAGGGCGAGGTACTGGTGGACGGCAAGAATGTTCGTATGCATAAGCTCCATACCCTCAGAAGCAGCATAGGCATCGCGACACAGGATGTTCTCCTTTACTCCGATACCATAGATTCAAATATAGCCTACGGTGACAGTGATATGGAAGAAGCTTATGTTAAGCGCTGTGCAGAGCTTTCTGCTGCCAGCGAATTCATAGAGAAGCTTCCGGATAAATATGAAACTATCGTTGGTGAGCGCGGTGTGGGCCTTTCGGGCGGTCAGAAACAGCGTATCTCTCTGGCGAGAGCGATAGCTGTCAGACCTGCTGTGCTGATACTCGATGATACTACATCCGCGGTAGATATGGAAACAGAGCACTATATACAGCAAAGCCTTAACGGCGGACTCGATTTTGAATGTACCAAGATAATGATAGCGCAGAGGATATCTTCATCAAAAAATGCTGATAAGATAATCATACTCGAAAACGGAAAAATAGCCGATATGGGCACACATGAGGAGCTTATCAGACGCAAAGGCTATTACAGACAGATATACGAACTCCAGAGCGGCATAAACTGTGCTGCTGAAAGCGAGGTGACGGTATAATGGCAAGAAATAAGTACGATGTGGATGAACAGCTTGAAAAGCCTTTTGACTTTGCCCACCTGAAGCGTTCATACGTATACATAAAAAAATACAGGAAAAAGATGATACTTTCACTGTTGATAAGTATGGCGGCTGCGGTGTTCGGGCTTATGGGGCCGCTGATAACTCAGCGTGCGCTGGATGTCACTATACCGCAGAAGAATGTAAAGGAGCTTATGCTGCTGGGCGGTGCGCTGCTTCTTTGCACCATACTGGGTACAGTGCTCGGCAATATCCGCGGACGTATCATGACTGTTGTAGGTCAGGATATAATCTTCGATATCCGTGAGGATCTCTTTGCACATTTACAGAAACTTCCATTTACTTACTATGATGATCGTCCGCACGGAAAGATACTGATAAGAGTTATAAATTACGTCAACTCTGTATCGGATATGCTCTCGAACGGTATAATCAATTTTGTCATGGAGATATTGAATATGCTGTTCATACTTGTCTTCATGCTGATAGTCAGCCCAAGGCTGACACTGGTAGCGATGTCCGGTCTGCCCATATTTATAATGGTAATGTTTGCTATAAAGAAACAGCAGCGCAGGGCGTGGCAGGAGGTGTCAAACAAATCCTCAAATATGAATGCTTATCTGCAGGAAAATATCGTCGGTGCAAGGATAACTCAGGTGTTCACCCGTGAGGAGGAAAATGCTGAGATATATGATAAGCTGAACGAAAAATACCGCACTGCATGGATGAGGGCTGTAAAGTACTCTAACCTGGTATGGCCTGCTACGGATAATATATCAACTGCTATAAGAGCAGCTCTTTTCATCGTGGGTCTTCTGGTACTCCCGCGTGAAACAGTATCTCTCGGAGTACTGGCGGCTATGACGGGTTATGCTGGTCGTTTCTGGCAGCCTATAATGAATATATCAAATATAATGAACAACTTCATAAACAATATAGCTTATCTGGAGCGTATATTTGAAACGCTGGACGAGCCTGTCACAATTACCGACAAGGAAGATGCTTCTGAACTTGGGGATATAACAGGTCAGGTAAGCTTTGAAGATGTTACATTTGGCTACGAAGAAGGTATAAACGTACTGGAGCATCTTTCTTTTGATGTCAAGGCAGGCGAAAGTATAGCGCTGGTTGGACCAACAGGTGCCGGCAAATCGACTATAGTATCCCTGATATCCAGATTCTACGATATCAAACACGGCAGGATAACAGTTGATGGTGTTCCGATATCTGATGTTACATTGAAGTCGCTGCGTTCGCAGATGGGTATAATGCTTCAGGACAGCTTTATATTCAGCGGAACTATAATGGATAACATAAGATACAGCAGGCAGGAGGCTACCGAGGAAGAGGTACGTGAAGCCGCAAGAACTGTCTGCGCAGATGAATTCATCAGCCGAATGGATATGGGTTACGAAACTCAGGTAAACGAGCGCGGCAGTAAGCTTTCCGGTGGTGAGAAACAGCTTATAAGCTTTGCAAGGACGCTCCTCAGTGATCCCAAGATACTGGTGCTCGATGAGGCGACTTCTTCGATAGATGCCAAGACAGAGGCTCTGTTACAGAAGGGTATAGAGCAGCTGCTTAAAGGCAGGACATCGTTTATAATCGCACACCGACTTTCAACAATACGCAATTGTGACCGCATAATGTACATTGACGAAAAAGGTATACTTGAAAGCGGCACCCACGATGAGCTTATGGAAAAGCGCGGTGCATATTATGAACTATATACATCGCAGTCAGCGTAGAATCACATATTATAAAGACAGCCCGCGGCGGCTGTCTTTTTTTGCACAAAAAAACTTTGCGGCTTAGTGCAGAGTTACAGCTGATCTTTTATACATAAAAAAGACAGCCGGTGTTATCCGACTGTCTTGTAATTATATCAATTTTATCAGCTCAGGAGCTTCTTGCCCTTTACGTGAGCTGCGATCTTGGAAAGATCTGAAACGTTAACGCTGCCGTCGCCGTTTACATCAGCTGACATGAAGCGAGTGCTGTTGATCTGCTTTTTGCCCTTGATGTGAGCTGCGATCTTACTGATATCTGCAACGTTTACTGTGCCGTCGCCTGTAACATCACCGGGGATATAATCATTCAGTGTAGATTTATCAGCAACCGTAAGTGTGATGCTGGCAACTGCTGTGCCGTTAGCGTTTGTGACTTTGATAGTAGTAACGCCCTTGCTCTTGAATGTTACCTTACCAGTGTTGTCAATGACAGCAACTTCAACATCGCTGGAGGACCAAATGAGGTTGTCAGCAGCTTCTTTGCCGCTTGCAGTAGTCTGCTTGCAGCCGAAGGTGTAGGTCTTATCATTGATAGCCAGCTGAACGCCGCCGGTGAGGACATTGCCGCCCTTGGAGATTATTTCCAGCTTAGCAGCTGCACGGTCGTTATCAATGAATGTTACCTTTGAAGTGTTTTTACTAGCATAGGCCTCTGCGGTAGAGCCGGTGGTTCCGTACAGTGTGATCTTGCCCTTGTCTTTTGCGAATATGACCTTATTTTCAGGGAAAATCACAGAGCCGTTCTTACCGAAGTCAACGCCCTCAAGGCTATGGCAGTCATTGAATGCCTTTTCTTCGATGTATTGCAGACCTTCATTGAGTACAACGTTTTTCAAATTACTGTTTACACAAGCATAAGACTTGATGGTTTTAACGGTACTGGGTACAGCGTAAGTAGGATCCTTCTTGTTGATAGGACGATTGTAGAGGATCGTCATATCTTTGCTGTAAAGTATGCCGTCAACACTCTTATAATTGGGGTTGTTTGAATGTACTCTTATAGCTTCAAGAGGAGTATAGCCGTTCTCCTCGACCTTAGCGTTTCTGAGGTCGATATTGAACATTGACATAGACAGCGATGTTGCTGATGCAGGAATATTGATCACCTGCATACAGAAGTTGTCAGCGAATACCTTGTCACCGATAGATGTCAGGGATTCGGGGAGGGTATATTCGCCGCTTTTAGCGGAAGTTGATCCGAAAGTGTGCAGACGGTTACACTTAGAGAATGCGTAGTCATCAAGCTTGGTGAGAGAACTCTCGGGGAGTAATACTGTCTTGAGGTTGGTATCATTGCTGAAGCAATACTTTGGTATCTCTATAATGTTGGAACCTGAGAGGTCAACTGAGATCAGTGACTTATTATCTGAAAACGTGTATGAGCCAAGGAGTATCTTGTCGCCGTTGGCAGGGGTGCCTATGGTCACCTTTGTAAGTGCTGTCTTTGTGAATGCGTGAGAATTGATCTTTGTAAGGCTGTCAGGGAATGTGGAATTTGCACTGCCACCCTGGTATGTGAATACAGCCAGCTTCTCATCGCCGTTAAAGGCACTGGTGTCGATAGTAGCGAGTGCGGATCCCTTTTCCCAAAGTACCTTTTCAAGCGTTTTGCATCCGCTGAATGCGCTGTTGCCTATAACCGTAACGTTCTTGGGTATGAAAGCTTCTGTAAGGCTTGTGCAGTTCTTGAATGTGGAAGCGTTAATTGTATCTATATGCGAGAATGCAGTCTTGCCTTCTTTGGTGTGAGGCATACTCTTCAGAGATGAGCAGTCTGCAAATGCTGAGTCACGTACCTGCTGGATAGTATCGTTCATGATAACGTCTTCCAGTGCAGTACACTTCTGGAATGCGGAGATACCGATGGTGGATACACTGCCGAGGAACTGGATGTTCTTAAGAGAATTACACTCAGCGAAAGCATAACTGAATATATCGCGTACACCTGTTGGCATAAGGATAGTGTTGTTTGCGTTTCCGCCTTCATTTGAACCAAGCAGACCTTTACACTTATAGAATGCTCTTTCACCTAAAACGGAGAACTGAGAATTCTTGGCAAAGTTTATGTACTTGATAGAAGGACAGTTTTCAAAGCTGCTCTTCTGAACACCGCCGAGAGATGCAGGGAACTGTATTGTATAAGGAAGTACAGTCGCATCACTGGGTGTCAGTGTTTCAAGAGAAATGCAGTCCTTGAAAACGCAGCCACTGGGAGTAGATGACGGCGATTTTTCATTTTTACCAAGTACAGCCAATTTCTTGGATACTACTACGTTCTTCAGTGACTTGCAATCGCAGAAGGTGTTATCATAGAGAGTAGTTACTGCATCCGGTATCTTTATGCTCTGCAGAGAATTACAAGAGTAGAAAGCATTTCCGCCTATATATGTTGCGGGTGAAATATCCACTTGTGTGATACCTTCGCAATTACTAAAAGTACTATTTGAGATCACCTGCCATGTGGACGGAAGAACGACTTTGTTCTTGGTCTTGTTAGCATCGGATCTTGGATACAGTGTCAGTACCCAGCAGCCTCCGAAGGCACCTTCACCAACATTTGTAAGTTTATCGGAAACCACAACATTCTCGAGCTTGAAACAGTTATTAAAAGCAGAAGCAAGGATAGTGGTATTTGCATTTGGCAGTTCAATGCTTGTGAGTGATTCGCATTTATTGAAAGTGGATTTTCCTATGGTAGCGCAGGCAGAACCTGTAGCACCACCCTCAAATGCGAAATTTGTGAGTGCGGTACAGCCGTTGAATGTACCATCGGGTATAATAGTGAAACTTTTGGGCCATGTGAAGTTCTGCAGTGAAGTACATCCACTGAAGAGATTGGTGCCGCACGAAATATCAGCGGTGCCGTTTGGCAGTGTGTTTGAGGTGGATCCGTTAACACTTACGGCAGTCAGGCTGGTGCAGTTTGAAAAAGCAGATATGCCGATATAGGAAATAGTATTACTTCCTCGGAAAAATACAGATTCCAGAGCCTTACAGTTGTAGAAGGCATTGTCATCGATTTTGGTAAGTGCTGCAGGGAGATCCAGTGTTTTCAGCGCTGTATTGCCTGAAAAAGCACTTCTGCCTATGGTTTTGAGATTTGAACCGAACTTGATGCTCTGTATCTCGACCGTACCATTGAAAGCAGATGCATCGATATTAACTATATTGGAAAGATCCAGTTTGGTTCCCGATGTACCCTGCAGGTGGTCACAGTTGCTGAATGCGCTGCTGCCTATGGTATTTATCTTGCTTCCGAAGTTAACTGTCTGGAGAGTTTTACAGCCGGATGCAAAGCTTGCGCCGACATCAGTGATAATGTCATCTGTGAAATTGATGTGTGCAAGGTTAACATCAGCGGTAAGTGATGTGTTGGGCTTTTTCAGGATGACTTTCTTACCTGAAAGGGAACCGCCCGCATACTCGACAATAGTAGATTTCAGTTTGCTGAAATTGATGTTCAGTGTCGATACACTGTCAGAAACGCCAAGACAATCAAATATATTTTTGGGGGTTATCTCGATGTCGCCTGAGCTTGTTTCTGATATAATGACATAGTCCAGCTCCAGCTTAGCTTTTGCAGCGGAAGCTGTTATCGGCGCTATAGGTGAAAAGCCGAAATTCGTGTTTGCGGGTACGCATGATGCTACCATCAGCACAGCAGCTACACCGGCTAAGATCTTCTTTCTCATTTGTTTCTTCCTCCTTCAGGAATGTTCATATGTTATTTTTTTACCCTGAGATCAGGGTATATGTACAGAGTAAGTATAGCACATATTTTACAGTTTTGCAATAGGCTGTATCATTTTTTTTTACTTTCGGTAAATTCCACGATTCGCGTAATATACAGGTGATGCGAAGCATATGATATACCGAAAAGGAGGGCTGCTATATGACAGAAATACAGGGAAGGCATAACGCCATACTGGAAGATCGCAGCAAACTGATGCTGACAGGTGTGAACGATGTTGAGAGATTTGATGAGAATACAGTGGTATTGTATACTCAGCTGGGAGAACTTACTATCAGGGGAGAAAAACTCCATATCAGCGAACTCAGCGTTGAGAACGGAGAACTGAATATTGATGGTGAGATATCCGCTGTTGTCTACGGTCAGCGAGATGCTGTAAAAAAGCTTGGCTTTTTCGGTAAGCTGTTGAGATGACATTGTTTGAAGCTGCAGGGCAGCTGGGTGGGCTGCCCTCCGGGGTCATACTGGGTATGATATGGGGCTTGCTCTCGTTGCCGCAGCTGCACTGTCCCGGGTGGATGCGTTTTATCGGTGATATGCTGGCGGTGCTGATGTTCTCGTTTTGCCTTTTCATACTTGGCGTAGGTATAGAAGGTCATCTGAGATATCCTGTTGCTGCAGGGGCAGCTATCGGTTTCTGTGCAGTAAGATGTTTGTATGCTGTACTCCGAAGCAAGGCAAAATAAAAATACCGTCTGCACATTTATGCGGACGGTATACCTTTTATATCTTATCCCCCTGATACGCGTTCCTGCGAACCATTTCCATGTCGATGCCATTAAGCACACGCCGCTTATCACGGCTCCAAAGCGGTGCTATGAGCTCACTGCGGTCGCCGTCGCCTGTGAGCCTTTCGATTATCACCTTTGGCGGGATCAGTTCCAGCTGGTCGCAGATGATGCCTATATACTCGTCACGTTCCAGTGTGCGGAGATCTCCGCGTTCATACATATCTGCCAGAGAGGTGCCTTTAAGCACGTGAAGCAGATGAAGTTTTACTGCGTGTATATCCAGCTGTCCGATCGTGTATGCCGATCTTCGCATCATATCGGGCGTTTCGCCAGGCAGACCGTTTATCAGGTGTATGCACACATTTACGTCCTCTGCACGAAGAAGTTCGTATGCCTCCAGAAGGTCATTATAAGTGTGACATCGGTTCATGGCGATGGCAGTGCTGTCAAATATTGTCTGCAAGCCCAGCTCTACTGTAAGATATGTGCGTTTTGCAAGGGCCCCGAGCATTTCTGCTTTCTCGCGGTCTATACAGTCGGCGCGTGTGGCGATGCTTAGACCTACTGCGTTATCAAGTTCAAGGGCAGCTGAGAACATTTCTCTCAGTACGCCTATGTCTGCATAGGTGTTGCTGCCTGCCTGAAAGTATGGTATACAGAGTGCATCTGCCCATTTCTTTTCCATAATGGTGCGCACCTGAGAATATTGCTCCTCGATGCTCCTGCGGGGATCACCTGCGAAATTTCCGCTCATCCTGGCTGAGCAGAAAGCGCATCCGCCGATGCCTTTCGTACCGTCACGGTTGGGACAGCCGAGGTCTATATTCAGCGGTACTTTATATACCTTTTTGCCGAAGCGTTTTTTTAGGTAGTAATTATAGCTGTGATAGCGCTTGTTGTCATCGGAATATTCAAATGCATACATCATTCTGAAGGTTCATCTATCGTGGGCGGATCTGTGTCGATGGGGTCCGTATCAGGCTTTGAATCAGGCTCATCTGTGATCGGTGGATCTGTGTCCGGCGGATCGGAGATATCATCCGTATTCTGTGAGGGTTCGGTCCGTACTGTTATGATGGTAGTGGTTGTTGTCACAGGCGGAGCGTTGTTGTTTGTGGTGGTGATATCTTCATCATTTTCGGATGTTGTGAATGTCCTGGAAGTGGAATCCGGTCTTGCTACCGCTGTTGTTCCTCCTCCCGGAGCAGTTTCTGCGTCGGCAGGTTCGGTGAGTGTATTGCCGTCCTTGTCGGTCATTACAGCCTTAGTGGTAACGGCGTTCTCATCACGTTCCTCGTCATCGGGCTCGAATGCATTGTGCTCGGCATCTTCAAGCTGACGTTCACGAAGGATATCATAGTTGCCGCTGCTTTTTTCGCTTATGGTATTTCCGATGCCGTAAAGGAATGATATATGTTCTTCTGCCGATCTCATCTGTTCGGGAATAGGCAGCTCACGGATATATCTTTCTTCAAGTCCCTTTGTAAACTCACCGCTGAGAAAGCTTTTTTTTGTCAGTATCAGTTCTTCCTCACTGCGTATCTTTCCACTGCTTACAGCCAGAAATGATACGGATATGAATATCATAAGTACAGAAAGTACCAGCAGGTTCAGATTATCGTAATGCCCCACACCTGTTTCAAGTGCGAGATATCTCACAGCACGGTCATTTTCCGCGCACTCATCGGGCAGGTCTATCCCGGAGGATTCTGCTCTAAGCTTGCTGAATTGATCTTCCATATTTTCCTCCGTTCTCATACTGCGGCATTTGCAGCTAGTGTTATAACGCTTATTATAAGCACAGCAGCAGTTGCTATGGTCTTGCAGATGCGTATTGTACCATAGGAGCGTTTGCTCTGGGATGAAAGCTTATCCGCAGAACCGGTTATCAGCTTGCGAACAGGCGTACATACAATGCAGAACGCTATTATTATAAGTACGATATTGTTTAGCACAGCATCTCTTACAGCAACGCTGAGGGTGTACTTCACACCTGAACCTATAAGTCCCTTCAGCCATTTGTGGTAGCCGTAAAATCCCTTGAATTCAAGTACTCCGAATATCACAAGGCTTGTAAGTACCAGATATACATACTTGAAAAATACAGGCAGCTTAGCTAGTATAGCTTTAAGGAAAAGCTGTTCCAGCGCCACCAGCAGTCCTGCTGCGAGCCCTACCATCAGGCTTGTGGGCTTTACTGCGTACCAGAGTCCCATAAGTCCGCCGCATATTACAGCTCCGACAGCATTTCGTATCTTTGACTTGCTGTCAGGTATCCCGAGCAGGTCGCTGAAAAAAGCGATAACTGTTGAATTATAACTCTTTACCATGCCCGTGAAAAGTTCGTCAGCTTCGATATCCCTATAGTTTATCGGAAGCATGAATCCTCCCATAAGGCTAAGACCGCGGCTCATATCACAAAGTCCAGTGAATATAAAATAGTACTGTGCAAAAAATGCCAGCATACCCAGCCAGCAGCCAAGTGTGGTTATCTCGCTGCCGTTAAGACCGGCTGCGCGTATCTTGCGGAATACCTCTGAAAGAAGTACTATCTTGCCGAGACCCCAGATCATTTTGTTAAGACCTGCATTCAGCTTGTCTGTGGTTACCTCGCGCTTTCTTATCTGCTTTTCCATATCACCGTAATGCACAACGGGACCCGCACACATCAGGTGGAAGGATACCATATAAGTCATTATACAGAATACGTTTTTTTCAGCCTTTATCTTGCCGCGGTATACATCGGATACGTATGAGAACCCTCTAAGCGCGTAGTAACCTATACCCACAGGCAGTATCAACGCATCCATTCCAAGCTTTGTTCCCTCAAACAGGTAATTGTTGCCGAATATCAGCAGCAGCGCTGTATTCATCAATCCGTCGGCTGCGGTGACGACAGCTGCAGCAGGGCGGCTTTTCTTTCGCAGAGAATCAACAGCCAGGCCGAATGCCCAGTCTGCTATCAGTGAAAGAAATATCAGACACAAGGCAAAGGGTCTGCCCCAGCTGAAAAACAGCAGCGATGTGATTATCAGTATCATATTCTTATATTCTGAACTTCTGTCCAGCATGGATAATACTGCCGAAAGCGGAAATAGTCCGAACAAAAAAATGAGGTCTGTGTAAGTCAAGTTATTTTCTCCTTATATAGCAAGTTCAATTTAACTGAACTCAAAATGTCGTTGATCAGTTGCCGCATCCTATTGCCGATGATAAAAGGCAGTGCGCATTTGCTGCCGATTTTACGCGGCTTATAGCGATCGCGTCTGCAAGATGATACGGCTGTGATATAGTCTATTTACATTTTAGCACACTTCACAAAATTAGGCAAGTGAATTTATAAAGAAAATCTAAATTTTTATTTTTTTAACCATCATATATTGCAAAATATTAAAAGTGTGTTATAATATTATCATATAGAATTATGATAGTGCGCCTATCATATCGTGAAGACACGATACATCCGGTTTATTATTGATGCAGACTATGGCACTGACAGCCTGCGTGGCGTCTGTGAGGGGAGAGGCGCGTTCTGGAAGGGGAGTGACAGAGATGTCATCAATACTTGTTACAGGTGCCAGCGGCATGATAGGTCAGTATCTGACGTCAAGTCTGCTGCACAAAAAACATCGTGTCTATGCGGTCGATTCAAAACCGAATGATTTTATTGGGTCAGATCCCAATTATAGCTTCGTACAGTGTGATATCACAGATAAAAAGACAGTAAGCGAGATAATGGATAACAACCATATCGATGTTGTTGTTCATCTGGCAAATTCAGTTGATAATGATATCGATCCGCTTATAACGGATGCTGAGATAAGGAAGAGCAAAGCGACCGATAAATATATCTATGCTGCGGCAGCAAAAAGCGGTGTCGGATGCTTCGTGCTCCTCAGTACCACAGATGTATACGGATTGCAGAAGGGCAGGGAACCTATCAGGGAAACTATTGCTGAAAAGGCTTTTACCTACTATTCTGAAATGAAGCTCACCAGCGAGAAGCTGATGGAGAAGGCTTTCAAAAAAAGCGATATCATAGAGGTAGTCGCAAGGGCGGCACCTGTCTACGATGCCGAGCATACGGATAACCTCCACGCACACGTCTATGACAACAAAGAAAATGTAGGCTATGTTTTTGGTGATGGCGATTACGGATATACTTTCTGCTGTGTATTCAATCTGATAGATTTTATAAACGGCATAATCTCTGTGCCTCAGGGCAGATACGGCGGTGTGTATAATGTCTGTGATTCCAGGCAGACTAACGCCCATGAGATAATCGAGTATGAAAAAGAACGTCACCGTATCGGTGCGGTCATACAGCGTTCACCCGGAAGTGAAAAAGCCATGCTGTTCAATAAGGGCAAGATGAGAGCGGATTATCGTTATTTTGATCCTACACTCACCTATAACAATTGGCTGTTCGATAATACCCGCGCCAAGCGTATCGCGCCCATGAGGTGGAATCTCGGCAATACCAAATAATAATGTATCCAAGGCACTCCTGTTTATCGGGGGTGCTTTTTCGTTAATGACCATACCTGATAATTATAGTATACTTTTTTGAAAAACAGGCGAAAACGGACGGAAATCTTTATGACATAATTTTATTAAGTGTGGTAATGAGTATACAAAAATTAGGTGAAGAATTATGCATATCTACAAAGCTGCCAAGTTGACTGTGCAAAATCTTGACAAGTACACTTGGCAGTGATATAATACAGTCATACCAAGTAAACTTGGCAGAATACCAATAAAACTGTGCATATCAAGATAGGAAGATGACTATGGATAAAGAAAGAGTATTGGCAATGAGCCGCGAAGAATATGAATATGAAGACTTAGCTGAAAGGGAAGCGTGCGAAAAAGGTGCTATTAAAACACACGCGGTGTTGTTCTATATTTGTATAGGGCTGTTTGTTCTGGATTTTTTGTTTGCTCATCATATCAATGCTGGGTACCTTTTGATAACAACACTGGACAATGCGATCAAATATAGAAATAAATCAATAATTTCCAAAAAGAAGAAAGATTTGATCTGTTTTGTGCTGTTGACAGTGGCTTTGTTCGTAGATTTGATAGTAATAGCCATATTTTATTATGTTGACACAGTTATGCCAACAGGTTTTATACGAAGAATTTGATGCTATGGACGAAACACTAATTCTGAAAAACCACCTGAAAGAAGCTCGCGCAGAAAAGAGGATATCTCAGGGGGCACTTGCGAAAATGGTGGGCGTATCGAGAAATACCATAAGCTCCATTGAGACAGGGCAGTTTTCCCCTACTGCGAAACTTGCACTTATAATATGTATAGCCCTGGATAAAAAATTCGAGGAGCTGTTTTACTTTGATTGATGAAAAATCCCTTTCCGTACTGCGGACGGGGATTTTTTTGACGTATTATGATATTTAAGATGTATACACAGTGAATAGGTAAAAAGCACTGTTCATATCCCATTTATTTTTCATTCTTAAAAAGTGCGTCAAAAGGCCGTTTTTGTAGAATGTGCATAGAAGTGTTATATAAATATTGTTGAAAATTTTCTAACTAAAAATTGCCGCAAACTATGGTAATTTTGGCGGAAATCTGTTATAATATATTTATGACCGTAAATTGTCCAGCGGTGTGCTGTGCAAAAAAAACGGAATTCAAAATTTTTTGGAGGTAGATAACCTATGGCAACTAAGTATTGCTATCTCTTCTCTGAGGGTAATGCCAACATGAGAGAGCTGCTCGGCGGTAAGGGCGCAAACCTGGCTGAGATGACCAACATCGGTCTTCCTGTTCCCCAGGGCTTCACTATCACTACCGAGGCTTGCACACAGTATTATGAGGACGGCGGTATCTCTGAAGAGATCCAGAAGGAGATCAATGAGTATATCGTAAAGATGGAAGGCATCACAGGCAAGAAGTTCGGTGACAAGGAGAATCCTCTCCTCGTTTCTGTTCGTTCCGGTGCAAGAGCTTCCATGCCCGGTATGATGGATACAATCCTGAACCTGGGTCTTAACGAAACTGTTGTTAACACTATCGCTGAGAAGTCCAACAACCCCAGATGGGCTTGGGACTGCTACAGAAGATTTATCCAGATGTATTCTGACGTTGTTATGGAGGTCGGCAAGAAGTACTTTGAAGAGCTGATCGACAAGATGAAGGAAGAAAAGGGCGTAACTCAGGACGTTGAGCTGACTGCTGAAGACCTGAAGGTACTGGCTGGCCAGTTCAAGGCAGAGTACAAGGCTAAGATCGGCGTTGATTTCCCTGACGATCCTAAGGAGCAGCTGATGGGCGCTATCAAGGCTGTATTCCGTTCTTGGGATAACCCCAGAGCTAACGTTTACAGACGTGACAACGATATTCCTTTCTCTTGGGGTACTGCTGTTAACGTACAGTCTATGGCATTCGGTAACATGGGTGACGACTGCGGTACAGGCGTTGCATTCACCAGAGATCCCGCTACAGGCGAGAAGAAGCTGATGGGTGAGTTCCTGACTAACGCTCAGGGCGAGGACGTTGTTGCAGGTGTTCGTACTCCTATGCCTATCCAGCAGATGGCTGAGACCTTCCCTGAGGCATTCGCTCAGTTCAAGGAAGTTTGCCAGACTCTGGAGAACCACTATCACGATATGCAGGATATGGAGTTCACTGTTGAGAACAAGAAGCTCTACATGCTGCAGACCAGAAATGGTAAGAGAACTGCTCAGGCTGCTCTGAAGATCGCTTGCGATCTCGTTGATGAGGGCATGAAGACCGAGCAGGAAGCTGTTGCTATGATCGACCCCAGAAACCTGGATACTCTGCTTCACCCTCAGTTCGATGCTAAGGCACTGAAGGCAGCTACTCCTGTTGGTAAGGGCCTGGGCGCTTCTCCCGGAGCTGCTTGCGGTAAGATCGTATTCACAGCTGATGACGCTGTTGAATGGGCTGAGAAGGGTGAGAAGGTAGTTCTGGTAAGACTGGAAACTTCTCCTGAGGACATCACCGGTATGAAGGCTGCTCAGGGTATCCTGACTGTTCGTGGCGGTATGACTTCTCACGCTGCCGTTGTTGCTAGAGGTATGGGCGAGTGCTGCGTATCCGGCTGCGGCGACATCAAGATGGACGAAGCTAACAAGAAGTTCGAGCTGGGCGGAAAGACCTTCAAGGAGGGTGACTACATCTCCATCGACGGTACAACAGGTAACATCTATGATGGTATCATTCCTACCGTTGACGCTCAGATCGCAGGTGAGTTCGGCAGAATCATGGCTTGGGCTGACAAGTACAGAACTCTGAAGGTTAGAACTAACGCTGATACTCCTGCTGACGCTAAGAAGGCTAGAGAGCTGGGCGCTGAGGGTATCGGTCTGTGCCGTACCGAGCACATGTTCTTCGAGGCTGACAGAATCGCAGCATTCAGAGAGATGATCTGCGCTGACACCGTTGAAGAGAGAGAAGCTGCTCTGGCTAAGATCGAGCCTATGCAGCAGGCTGACTTCGAGGCTCTGTATGAGGCTCTGGAAGGCTGCCCTGTTACTATCAGATTCCTGGATCCTCCTCTCCACGAGTTCGTTCCTACTGAGGAAGAGGATATCAAGGCACTGGCAAACGCTCAGGGCAAGTCCGTTGAGGATATCAAGGCTCTGATCGCTGGTCTCCACGAGTTCAACCCCATGATGGGTCACCGTGGCTGCCGTCTGGCTGTAACATATCCCGAGATCGCTAAGATGCAGACAGCTGCTGTTATCAAGGCTGCTATCAACGTTCAGAAGAAGCACGCTGACTGGAACGTTAAGCCTGAGATAATGATCCCTCTGGTAGGCGATGTTAAGGAGCTCAAGTTCGTTAAGAAGGTTGTAGTTGAGACTGCTGACGCTGTTATCAAGGCTGCAGGTTCTGATCTGAAGTACGAAGTTGGTACTATGATCGAGATACCCAGAGCTGCTCTGACTGCTGACGATATCGCTGCAAACGCTGACTTCTTCTGCTTCGGTACTAACGACCTGACTCAGATGACCTACGGCTTCTCCAGAGATGACGCAGGCAAGTTCCTGGGCGCTTACTATGACAAGAAGATCTTCGAGAACGATCCTTTCGCTAAGCTGGATCAGACTGGTGTTGGCAAGCTGATGGAAATGGCTATCAAGCTCGGCAAGCCCGTTAATCCTAAACTCCACTGCGGTATCTGCGGTGAGCACGGCGGCGATCCTACTTCCGTAGAGTTCTGCCACAAGATCGGTCTGGATTATGTATCCTGCTCTCCTTTCAGAGTGCCGATCGCAAGACTGGCTGCAGCTCAGGCTGCTATCGCTTCTAAGTAATAGTTTTAAAGCCGCGTTTTCATGGGAGTTTTATACACCCTTTGAAATTGTGGAAGCTATTAATGTAAGATCAGTAGCGATATATTGTGTTCTGTCTTTAAGCAGGCAGAACATACGATAAAAAATCAAAGCCTCGTATCGACGGTGTTTATACACCGTTGGTACGGGGCTTTTTTGTTATTTCTCTCCCTTTGTTTTTCGATATTCGTTTGGCGATACTCCGTTTTTCTTTTTGAACTGTCGGATAAAGTGACTGGTGTTATGATATCCACAGCGTTCAGCGATCTCCGTAACAGATAGTTCCGTATGTATCAGATGGTATTCAGCACTGTCCATTCTTGCTGATATGATGTCCTCCTTACAGCTTGTACCGAATAATTCCTTGTATATTCTCTGAAAATGGCTTTTGCTTATCCCGAGACTTCTTGTGATAGATTTTACGTTCCATGGATTATGCGGAGAATTGAATATACTTTCGCGCAGCGATGTGAATGTATCCCTATAACTGAAAATGCCTGCCTGCATGGAAAGTATTTTGCCTTTGATGTTCTGAACGGCAGTATCCAGTATTTCTGAGAAACTGAATATGTCTGCCGACGATATCTTTTCAGAAAGAAAGACAATGTTTTCGGGTTCGATCACTACCGTACCTTTATAGATCGTATCCATTTTGTCTGCGATTTCTCTTGCCCAATCCCGATGCAGGCCGTTTTGATCGCTTTCGCTGCTGACGATAACGATCAGATCATCTTCGATACTTGCAAGCAGCATTTCTTCGGGAGATGAGATCCTGAGGGCGTTGACGATCGCGTGGATCGGCGGAACAGGATATTTTTTCTTTTCATTTTGTAAGTACGAAATGATCGTAAGCGTCATGGATGTTTCACTGTCATCCATTATTATCTGCGTCAGCCGCCCGATCAGCCCGCGTTTGTTGTATATACCGAGTATCGGTGCGTATTCCGATATAGCCTCGATCCGCTTATTGACATAAGTTTTATACATTATATTCTGTACGATGTTCAACCCGACGCTGACTGAATCGCACCAATTCATCAGATAATCATCAAGAATGATATCAGCAGCATTTTTATAACTGAAACATATATATCCAAATATCTGCCCTTTGTAGTGAAGCGAAGTTGCAACTGTCAGCTGAGGACTATGAGGCTGTGTAAAAAAAGGAAGCAGTTCAGAAGAAGGAAATTTGGAAAAAGATGTATTGATACAGTTATCGGCTGATTCAAAACCGAGCAGCATATTTGATGATAATCCGCCGCGTCTGTAAAGAGCAGGATTTTGAAAATTTCTTTTCCAGTCTTCACACAAGCATATTTCTGCCCTTGTGAAGCCGGGTATCATAAAAATACATTCGCCTGTTGTGCGCATTACATCTTCGGGGGTGCTGCATTCCGACATCTTGCTCAGGATGTTAGCGCAGCTTCCTAAACGATAGCTTTGCTTTAGCCGATAAAATGAGCCTGCATAATCACGGATCTCTGAAAGCGCATTGTTTTGTTCGATATTTCTGATATCTGTACAGCCGCAGCTTTCACCGATCACAAGTGAGAAATCGTGTTCATCTGATTCAGTTACCTCATACCCCATGAGCCTGAGCAGCTGTTCGGCAGAACGTCTGCCGCAATATCTCGCCTGCCCGGCAACAGTAGTTATGGAAACATACTCGGTCAATGATATCAGATCGCCGTCACAGCCTGTGATCTTTATATCATCCGGTACACAGATACCATGTGATCTTAGTGTGCGGCAAAGCTCAACTGCCATGATATCACTTGCACAAACGATCCCATCCGGTAAGGGTATCTTTCCTTCGGCAAGCTGTATACCGATTTCATGAGGTATTGTACTCCAGTATTCTCCGTAGAAGATACAGCTTTCATCATACGGCAGACCTGCCTTATCCATTGCTTTGCGAAAGCCTGAGATACGGAGCTCTGATTTTTCATCTCCCTTATGACCACCGATACAATATAACCTGCGGCAATTATGCTTGCGTATAAGATGTTCGGCTGACAAGTACAGAAGCTCACTTTCGGGCATAGTTATCACCGGAAACTCATCCTGCTGATAACCGATCACAACACAGGGCTTTTCGGTTTTGCGGATCATATCAAAAATACGGCTCCGCAGTCTGTCACTGCAAAACAGGTCTGCCAGAAAGATAAAGCCGTCAAAGTCGGATGAAATGATCAGATCATAAATGTTGATCAATCCCTTATTGTAATCCTCGTCTATCATTTCGTTCATGAAGTTTATAATGCCTGAGAGCAGAATGGTATCATATCCATAATGGATAAATGTTTTATGGATGACTTCTACAAATTTGACATCAAGATTATTGATCAGGTGCGGAACGATAACACCGATACGTCCTCTGCTATTCACAGTGACCACCTCCTTCATATACCTATTATACACATACGATTTCCTGCCGTCAATAGATTATTTATTATGTTTGGGGCAAAACGCATATTTTTTGGTGCGAAAAATCATTTCATTTTTGGAGATGATGATTTATAATGTTCAGTATAAGGTCCGGAATGTATACTCAAGGAGGTTATATTCATGAAACGATTTATTTCAGCAGCACTGATCGCTGCAATGGCGGCAGGAACGGTCTCGCAGTTCCCGCTTCAGGCAACAGCGGCAGGAAACAGCTATGAGCTGGAAAACGGAACCATTTATGATGCAGGAGAGAACACTACAAAAGTACTGTCTTTGACAGGTGCAAGCGGCGGTAAAGTCATCGACCTGAAAGATGCAGGCGATTCTGTTACCATATCAGCCAATATGGCAAGTGCAGGTATGTACAAGCTGACACTGCGTTACAGTCAGCCCTTTGATGAAGGCGGAAAATACCAGAACATACTTATCAACGGTGAGAATATCGGACAGATACAGTGTGCTTACACAGGTCAGAATAAATTTGCGGAAGTCAGCACCTTGGCATACCTTGATAAGGGAGCAAACAAGATTACCATTCAGGGATCCTGGGGCTGGACCTATCTTGATAAACTGACGATAGATAAAAGCGAGGTATCTGTAGGAAACATAAATACATCCCTATCCAATCCGAATGCTTCTGCACAGGCGAAGTCCCTATACAGTTTCTTGTGTGATACTTACGGGGATCATATTATTTCTGGTCAGCAGGAGTCCACTTGGATGGGCAGTGAAGATTATGAAATGAATATCATCAAGAACGCCAGCGGAAAATATCCTGCCCTTCGCGGACTTGACTATATGGGCGATGACTTTTCAGGCTGCAACCGTCGTGCAAAAGCATGGTATGCAAAAGGCGGCATTGTTACGATATGCTGGCATTGTGGAAGTGATTTCAGCGGAAGCCACTCGGAGGCACTTGCAACTGATCTTGACTGGAACAAGGCGCTGACTCCCGGAACAAATGAGTACAATAAACTCATAGCGGGTATGGACAAGGGTGCAAAGGCACTGCTGGAACTGAAGCAGGCAGGCATACCTGTTATATGGCGTCCCTTCCACGAATTTGACGGTAAGTGGTTCTGGTGGGGCAAAGGTGGAGCTGATAATTTCAAAAAGCTCTGGAGGATAATGTACGACCGCTATACCAATGTATGGGGACTTGACAATCTTATCTGGAATCTTGGTTATTGCGGAGACGTCAACAGCGGCTGGTATCCGGGTGATGAATATGTAGATATTGTCGGAGCTGATACTTACGTAGACAATACCAATTCACTCGTCGGTATATATCAGAAAGCAGCACAGGTCACCAATAAAGCCGTTTGCCTGCACGAGAACGGTCCTATACCCGATCCCGATAAGCTGACAGCGGAAGGTGCAAAATGGCTGTGGTTTATGACATGGCACACTTCGTTCATTGATAGTCATGCTATAAATACAGCTTCGTATGTGAAGCACGTATATACCAGCGACTATGTGCTGACACTTGATGAACTGCCTGATGTATATCACTATACTTCGGCAGGCAACAATGATACACCTCAGGAACTTCCTGCGGTGTCCGTTAAATATTCTTCCGGTCATCCCAATAATATCATCAGCCGTAATGTTCCTGCATACGCTAGTGCAGGAAGAGCCTCTGACGGAAATGACAACTATTATTATACGGAATGGTCTGCAAATGCACCTGCATACCTTGCTTATGATCTTTCTTCTGTTCCAAGTTCAGACAGGAAGCAGGTACTTGCGGCATGGTACAATACAGGTACCTTTGATAACATCGGATATTACGTCAATAAAAGTAATGAGCCTGTAAATTACACAATTGAACTCAATTCCGCACCGGGAGGTTCCTATCCTGCTGACGGTTGGGTAACTGCCGCAACAGTTAATGATAACCACTACAGCTCTCGCCAGCATTACATTGATATGCAGGGATACAACTGGATAAGACTTAATGTAAAAAAATCAGATAACGGACTTGTTAAGCTGAATTTTGATGTGCATAACGCTTCTGAAGGAGTATCTGACAGCTGGCTGTTCTTAGGTGATTCCATCACTGCGGGAAGTATGGTCAACTGTTATGGTACAAGCTTTGCAGAGTTTATGAACCGTATTGATCCGAAGTATTATCCCGTTCAGCAGAATGGCGGTATAGGCGGTACATTAAGTTCTGACGGCAAAAATGCTATAGATAGCTGGCTTCGCGACAACTCCGCAAAATATGTCAGCATCGCTTATGGCACTAATGATGCGTGGGGCAATCCAAACAATACACAGCGGTATTATGAGAATGTAAAGTACATGGTAGATGCCGTTATCGCAGCAGGTAAAACTCCTGTTCTGCCTAAGATACCGTATGCTACCAATAAGGATGTTGGCTCTAATACAGGCTATTATAATGCGATGATAGATAAACTCTATCAGGAATACGGCTCTAAGATCGTTCACGGACCCGACTTTGATAAATTCTTCAGAGAACACACAGAATATCTCAGCAGCGATGGGGTACACCCCAGTTCAGACGGATACGAAGCTATGCGAAAGCTTTGGGCGGAAACTATGTACGCAAATGTCCACTCGGGCAATCAGAATAGCGAAAAGACTTATCCCGATAATATCCGTGTAAGCTACAGCTCTCAGTATCATCAGATCAGATTTACATGGAACGCAGTGAAGAATGCTCAGAACTACGGTATCGCAGTTTATCTGGCAGGAAAGTGGAGGATCCAGACTCAGTCCATACCGTCTTCCACTATGTCATATACAACTCCCAAGAACCTGACACCCGGCATGACATACAGGGTCGCTATAGCTGCTAAGGTCGGTGGTAAATGGGATACTGCCGGCGCTATCAAGAACTATGTAAGAGTTACTGTAAAGTGATCGGTTTACTGGATCAGAAATTCCCCTCCCAGTAACACTTCATTATGGAACGATAAAAGCGTGTTGATCGCGTTTGATCCGATCATGCAGGAGTTGTTATTGGCATATAGATTCATACTACCAATATATGACCGCAAACGGCAGTGCACATCAAGTACACTGCCGTTTCGGTCCTTATAGGGATCAGAACATCATCACGGTATGACGGTGTTCTTTTTTATTTTCTTGCCTGTTCAAGGCATTTTTTAACAGCATTCATTATGGCATTTGAACTGTAGGTAGCGCCTGATACTGCATCAACTTCATAACTCTGGTAATAGAGGATATCACCTGCGATCTTCTCATATGCTGAGTCGAAATACTCGGGTTCTTCCTCATCGGAATAGGCTGATATTTCAGTGATGACATCATTCTCAATGGTTATGGTGACGTGTACATCTCCGTCATAACCGTAAGCTTTATCCTCATAGGTGCCGTTGTTGTAGATGTACTCAGGCTCGGGAGGCGCAGTGACAGGCGGCTGAGTCTGAACAGGCTCTTTTACTTCCTGACGCTGTTCTTCCTGCTTCTCATGTTTTTCTTCCTGTCTGTTGTCTTTGTGTTCTTCACGCTGTTCTTTGTGTTCTGATTGGTCTTCATGATCTTCCGTGTCTTCATGCTCATCCTGCTGTTCCTGATCTTCTTCGTGCCCTTCTTCGTCTTTATCATCATTATCCGAAGAACTGTCTTTCTTGCCGGAACTTGAACTGTCCTTTTTTGAAGAACTGCTGTCTGATGAACTTTTGCTGTCGGAAGAACTGCTGTCGCCTGCGGCAGTCGATAAAGTGCCGTCATTGTCTGCACTCAGCCTTAATGCCGCTCTGTCTTCGCCGTCTGTCGGAGAAGTGTCGGTATTCTTCTTTATACTGATGGTCTTTGAAGCGGGTCTGCTCGTTTTTACCTTGTTCTGAGGTTTGCCGTAACTGCAAAAAGCGATGATACCGGTAAGCAGCACTACACAAGCTGTACTTGCGATATTCAGCCATGCCTTGCTTTCCGGGGACTTCTTCTTTACGTACCACTTTCTTATTCTGAGGATCATGTAAGCTCCGAATACTGCAGTATACACAACACAGCTGAAGAAATAACCTTCTATACCTGCCTTAGCCTTGGGTATAAACAGTATGATGATGTGAAGATATATCAGCGCATAGAAAACGTATGCCGCACGTTGTATATTCTTCCATTTTTTTGCGTTCATCTTTTTGCGTATCTTCTTGAAAGATATGACTGTAAGCGGTACCATTATCAGCACCAGTGCCGCACATACCACACAGGTGAGCAGGAAGTCTGCTGTTTTGCTGAAATTCGGGTTGGTCAGCTGTTTTATATACGATATCCCGAAGAATACTATATGGGACAGCGTTACTGTTGCCGAGAAGATGGAAAGCTCGCCTCTTATTGGCATCAGGCGCTTTATAGCCTTGCTTCCGTCGGGGAGTACGCGCATACCCATTACGACCATCCACAGTGCACCCGCCAGTGCACCTCTTGAAAAAAGCCCTATGACATACTTGCGTATAATGATATTTTCTACGGGCTGTTGTGCCAGTACTATCATAAGTACCGATATCAGCGTGCCGCCGATATAGAATGCTGCGGGAGCTTTTTTTAGAGCACCCGCACACAGCACTGAGAACAGCACCGCGATGGTCAGAGCGATAAGAAATAACATATTTTTATTACCTCACATTCTGTCGTTCGTTTTATACGACTAACTTCAATGAGATATTATACTTTATGTGAGCGATGTTGTCAATTAAATATTATATATTTTTACGAAAAGTTAATATTCACAAAATTAGCCTTGGCTAACTTTGCGTGAATTCGTCATTATGTTAGATTAGGTGAGACTAATCAGTGCCTTATTCGTTTAAAGATACTCTTGATTATTTCATGGTGATATAGTATAATTATCCATGCGGATAGTAGCGGCTAACTAATTTTGGCAGTGATAAAGAAGTTATGGTACTAACGGTGCAGCTGCCTTCGTGACATAAAACAGCGGCAGATCGGAGAGAAAAGGATGAAGAATAAAATTGTGTCAGCTGTTATTACGGCAGTACTGTTCATACTTACCTCATGTGCTGCAGATGCTCCCGATGACAGCATCGCAGGTGTGACAGGTGAAAAGAAAAGCAGCGGCTCGGTATTCGCTATGGATACCTATATGACGATCACTGCCTATGGTAAAAACGGCGAAAAAGGGATCGAAGCTGCGCAGAAGGAAATAACAAGGCTTGAAAAACTCTGGTCTGTAACTGACGAAAACAGTGAGATATACGCTATCGACCACAGCGGCGGAACTGATGTGGAAATAAGTACCGAGACCGAAGAGATACTCAGTTTTGCAACAGATATGCACAGACGTACAAAAGGAGCACTTGATATCACCCTTTATCCTGTACTGAGGGCGTGGGGCTTTACCACGGGTGAATACCGTGTTCCCGATGAAGATGAGATATCTGCGCTCCTGGAATGTAAGGGCGTTGATATGATAAAGGTGGACAGCGGAAAAGTGTCTGTTCCTGAAAACACCGAGATTGATCTTGGTGCAATAGCGAAGGGCTGTGCGGGAGATGCTGCGGCAGAGGCTTTGAAAGATCAGGGAGTGACTTCGGCACTGCTTGACCTTGGCGGTAATATACAGACCGTAGGAGATACAAAGCCTGATGGCACAAAATGGAAGGTAGGCATACGCGATCCCTTCGGGGAGGGAAGTATAGGCACACTATCTGTTGGAGAATGTGCAGTCATAACATCGGGCGGATACGAAAGATTCTTTGAACAGGACGGAGTGATATACAAGCATATCCTAGACCCTGAAACAGGCAGACCTGCCGAAAGCGGTCTGGCTAGTGTCACGATAATCGGAAATGAGGGCAGGACGTGCGATGCGCTTTCGACATCGCTGTATGTTATGGGTCTTGATGATGCCTGCGGATACTGGCGGGAAAATGGTGATTTCGATATGATACTGGTATCGGATGAAGGCGGTATATATGTGACCGAAGGCATATCCGATAGTTTTGCTCCTTCAGCGGGAAATGTAACAGTGGTAAAAAGATGAGAACAAGAACTATCTGTATCATCATTACATTGTTGATACTTTCGACAGCTGCGGTATGGTGCGCACACATCATGAAACCGAAAAACGGCAAAACAGCAGTTATATCACAGGACGGCAAAGTGCTTTACCGCATAGACCTTTCATCTGAAAAGGACAGGACTATAGAAGTAACATACAATGGCAGAAAAAATATCATTGAGATAAAAGACGGCAGGATACGTATGAAGGATGCTGATTGTCCCGACCATATATGTGTGGATACAGGATGGCTGGAGGACGGTAAGCCCATAGTATGTCTGCCGAACAGACTTGTGATAGAGTATGAGGAAAGCGATATCGACGGTACAGCGAGGTGAGATGATGGATACAAAAAAACTTACGCGCCTTGGTCTGCTGACCTGCCTTGCGCTTATAATATTCATTGTTGAATTGCGTATACCCGATATCGTTCCCATTCCCGGGGTAAAACTTGGTCTTGCAAACATTGTGACCGTGTATTGCATTTACAACTACCGCCCTGGAGAAACTGCCATGATGCTGTACAGCAGGATACTTCTGGGGGCACTGTTCAGCGGCAATCTTATGGCGCTGTGGTACAGTATAGCAGGCGGCACCCTCTGCTTTGTCGGTATGGTTTTTCTGAAAAAGATCATACATGAGGACAATATGTGGTTTTTGAGCATAGCAGGTGCTGTGCTGCATAATATCGGTCAGATAGCCGTTGCTATACTTGTGCTGAAAAGTACGTCGGTCATAGCATATCTGCCATTCCTGATGTTATCGGGGTGTATCGCTGGAGCTTTCACGGGTCTGTGCGCACAGATGGTCTGCAGAAGACTTAAAAGATCCGGCAAGGTTAGCTAAAACTTACTTGTAAACATTTGTCAAAAAGAATTGACGAATTTCTAGTGATATGGTATGATACTAATGCAGAAACAAGGTAATATGCCATGCGGTTAGCTATATCTAACTTTGCGGCATAAATATATAATGATAAGGAGTAGTAAATATGAGAAAAACAAAAAGAATTTTCAGCTTGTCGATATGTGCTGCAATGGCAGCAGCTTCGATACCTATGAATGTTTTTGCCGATGAGGTAAAGGCAGAGGAATACGTATACGGCACTATGAAGATACCCTATGCAAAGTTTTATGAGGCTGAGGCTGAGAACCTGAGCAATGCTGATGGCCTTGATGCTGTAACTTCTGCAACTGTCAACAAGACGAGGATGAACGGTGAGGGTCAGCTTTTTGAAGGTACATACAACAATGCGGGCGAGGAAGGTTCTGATGAACTGGGTAAGATCTACGGCGTTGTATACCCCGTTGCAATAAAGCAGGCAGACCTTGAGGCTCTGGGCGAGAACAACTACGGTTTTACTGCAGTTTCCGAAAAGCCCGAAGCTTACAAGACCGTTACCGTTGCTGAAGGTGATGCAAGCTTCTCGGCTGTAAACGATGAGAACCCCGATAATGTAACAGGTTCCATGACACTGAACACCAATACCCCCTGGGGCGATTATGCAGGAAATGTTACAGGCAAGCCCGAGAACGGTACTGTCATCTATGGTATAATCATAAAGACCAAGAACGGTGAAGCTTACGCACTCCGTCACGAGCAGAACATCTGGAGAAATGCGGAGTTCTCATGGTCATCAGGTGTAAAGACCACCGAGTCTCACGGCATCGCACTTGATTACCAGGGCTTTGAGAGCCTGATGGGAAATACCATTACCGAGATGGAATACATCACTGCGACAGGCTATGTTAAGGTAGATGTAGGTGAGGTTTATGTTCCTGTTAAGTTTGTTGGCGGAATCGCTGTTGAAAACACTGCTGTAAGTGCAGGCAAGGCAGATATAGTACTGACAGATGTTCCCGAGGATTTTGATATCTCATACAGCATCGAGGGTCTTGAAGCTGTATTCAAGGATAACGGATTTACTTTTGCAAATGCAAATCCGGGCAGCTATACCCTTTCTGCTAAGGACAGCAAGGGCAAGTATGCAGATATCTCTACAAGTTTTATGCTGACAACAGCTGATCTTCCTGCTGCATTTGACGGTGAGGAGAATAAGCTGACTGCAGCTGAGGGCTTTACAGCTGAACAGCTCGAAGCATATATCAAGAATATTTCTTCCGTTACTGTAAATGAAAAGGAGTATTCCGCAAAGGGCAAAAGAGCTAAGGTGATCATCAAGGGCGACGGCACACTTGATACCGAGAGCGATGTATTTGCTGAGGGCGAGAATTTTGAGATAACTGTAAAGGCAACAGGCTATGATAATGATCTGGCATTCACATACACCAAAAAGGCTGGTGTGGAGCCTGTTGAATATAATAGCGGTGATGTAAACGGAGATAATGCCGTAAACATTACTGATATATCCATGATATCAGCTCATGTCAAAGGCAAAAAGCAGCTTGACGAAAAGGGATTCAAGGCAGCTGATGTAAACGGTGACGGTAAGGTAAATGTTAGCGATATCGTTGCTATAGCTGCTCATGTCAAGGGCATCAAGCTTATAAAGTAAGCCATCCGATTTCATATTCATAATATACAGAGCAGAAAGCGCCTCTTTTTTTGATGAAAGAGGTGCTTTTTGTTTGTTACACCAAAACTGAAATACCAAAGGACAGATACTATAGAACGTATCTGTCCTTTTCTTTTTTGTCGAAACAAACAATAATATAGTATCGTTCCAGATCCCGAGTGCGATCCATGTCGTTTTTTGTAATAATAGCACAAACTGTTTTTGTTATGCCCGTAAAAATATCGTATCATCGTGTTGGACATAAGGCGGTATTTTATTAAAAAACTTACATATTGCTACAAAAAAACGCTATTTGTTTACAAAAAATTACGAAACGAGCGAAAGTTACGAAAAGCAAATGTTAACTTTTTCGAGATGTTTTTACTATATATAGATATCAAATGAGCACAAAACACTATATATGGAAACGAAAATGTTTTCTGAAAATAATTAATTAAAAATGCTCCCCTATTAAAGAAAAGTATACCCAAACTTCCTTGATAATTATTACATAATAATGTATAATTTAATCAGGATAAATGATATAGGCAAATTCAATATAAATTATAAAAATTAACTTGATAATTATTTTGAATGTGTACTTTATATTTCGTGGTATAAACAAATAACAAAAGGTAATTTGAGTGGAGGGATCTTTATGACAAAGAGATTTTTAGCAGGACTTATGACTATCGCTTTAGTATTCGGCGGAACAGCAATTCCTCAGAGCATAAATATAATAGATACCTCCATTACTGCAAGCGCAGACAGAGTGGAAGGCTATTTTGAATATGCTTTCATAGATGACGTCAGAAGCGGCATAAATATTAAGGGCTACAACGGCGGCGAATCTAACGTTGTTATACCTTCTTATATCAATGGCGTGCCTGTTGTTGGCATAAGCGGATATGCTTTCAGTGGAAAATCCTACATCAACAGCGTTACAATACCCGAAACAGTTACCACAATCGATATGTATGCTTTCTATTCCTGCACAAACCTCAGGACAATAAGCAATGCAAGCGGTCTGAAAAAGATAGGTATGTATGCTTTCTTCGGCAACACTTCTCTTACCAAGATAACTATACCCGGCGGCGTTACTGAGATAGGCTACGGAGCTTTTGATTCTTGCACAAATCTCGAAAAAGTCAGCCTGCCTAAGAACCTTACAAATATCCACGGTATGGCATTCAACGCAACCAAGTGGCTCGAAAATATGCAGAAAAAGAGCGATCTGGTCATCGTAAACGGCGTAGTTCTCGACGGCAGAAACTGCAACGGTTATGTAAAGATACCTGACGGTGTAGTTAGTATCGGCGGTAATGCTTTTGCAAAGAACAATAATATTTCCGGCGTTGGCATACCTAACAGCGTAAAGTCCATAGGCGCATTCGCATTTGGCAGCTGCGGCAGAATAAGGAACATAATAATACCCGGCAGCGTAACAAGTATAGACTATGATGCTTTTAAGGGCTGTTACAATCTTGAAAGTATATATATACCCAACAGCGTTACATACATCGGCTACGATGCTTTTACAGATACAAAGTGGCTTGCAGCTCAGCAGGCTAAGAGCTCTCTCGTAGTAGTCAACAATATCGTGATCGACGGCAGAAAATGTTCAGGCAGAGTAGTTATACCCAACGGCACAAAGGCTATCTGTGATAACGCATTCGCACTGAATAGCATGATGACCGATGTTTCTATACCCGGAAGCGTAAAGGAGATCGGAGATTACGCATTCGTTTCCTGCACAGCTCTCCAGAAGATAGTTATACCCGAAGGTGTTACCACCATAGGTTCAAATGCTTTCCTCGAAGCAAGAAGCCTTCAGTCGGCAGTTATACCCGACAGCGTTACATATATGGGTCAGGAAGCTTTCAAGGAATGTTCTGCACTTGCAGAAGTTACCGTTCCCGGCAGCATCGAAACAATAGAACTTGCAACATTCCAGGAATGCCAGAGCCTCAAGTCCGTTACCATAGAGGGCGGCGTTAAGAACCTGAATGAATATGCATTCTCAAACTGCAGCGCACTTACCAATATGAATATCTCCGGTAGTGTTGAAAACGTAAAGTGGCGCGCATTCTATGGCTGCACCAGCCTTTCCGAAGTTACTTTCTACGAGGGTCTTACCACTATCGCAGCTTATGCATTCCAGAAATGTGATTCGATAATGACCATCACTCTTCCCAAGAGCCTGAAAAATATCACCGCTACATCTTTCAACTACAGCGTTCCCGGATTTAAGATCAGAGGCTGTGCAAATACTACAGCACAAAGACTTGCATCATACGCAAACGTAGGTTTTGAAGTTCTTGAAGCTCCAATGTACTCCGGCGATGTTATGGTACAGAACAGCGAACCCAGATTAGATACTATCAAAGCTGACAACAAGAATACATCAGCTGCAGTTTCCGGAAAAGGCGATTTAAACAATGACGGAAACATAAATGTATCTGATATATCCAAGATAGCAGCTCACATAAAGGGCAAGAAGATGCTTGGTAATGGTAAGGTTGCAGACATAAACAACGACAGCACAGTCAATGTTACCGATCTTTCGCTGCTGGCAGCTCATATAAAGGGCAAGAAGATAATGAAATAAGATAGCAATATATCAATGATAAGAATTCATAAATATACTTCCTCTCAAGAAATTCCCCCGCATATATCATACGGGGGAACTTCTTTTTGGATAAACATAATATTGTATCGGCGGGATCATAATATCAGTATCAGCGTGCGGGGCTCGTGACAGCTTCTTGCTCGGGGCGGTACATGAGTATGCTTACGTTGAATATCCCGTTGTGAGTTTCGATGACCATTGAGCCTTTGTATCGTTTCACGATGTTCTGTACAGAATGAAGACCTATGCCATGCCCATCCTTGTTAGTTATCGGCAGATCGTTCCTGCCAATCTCTATTCTGCCGCGATAGGGATTGTATATGGATAGTACCAGTGTTTTCGGGTTCAGCATACCTATTCGGACATTTACAAGACGGTTGTCACCGTCAAGCTCGGATGCTGCACGTATGGCATTTTCCACCAGGTTTCCCATAACTGCGCACATATCAGATTCTTTCACCGGCAGATCATCACCTAAGTCTATGGACCAGTTTATCGCGATCTCCAGCGACTTTGCAACTTCATCATAGTGACTTGCTATAGCATCTACTGCCTGATTTTCGCATAGTATTTTGTGACTCTGTGAGATATGCTCCACAAGGGGAGCGAGGTATTCGTTCAGTTTGTCCGTCTGACCTTTTTTCAGATATTCATTGATGAGGAGTATATGCTGGCGGAAATCGTGGCGGAGCTGGGAGGATTCCTGTAAGTAGCGCCTTGTTTTTCTGTACTGGTTTTCTTCCATCTGAAACAGGTCAAGGCTTCGTTCCATTTCCGCACGCTCGGTCAGCTTATTTGAAAGCCACCAAAGTATATGAAAAAGGAACAACGTTATCAGCGGGATATTAAGAAATGTAACAATGCAAATCTTTCTCAGTCTGCCTGTCATGACATTCTCCGCACTGACGGGATTTATCCAGATAATTACAACAGCACCCACTACAGGGGCTATGGAAAGAACGCGCCAAGCCTGATCGAGACTTTCGTTATCAAACATATCCGGAATCTTTTTGAACAGCGTTCGTGCAAAGACCACCCCGATAGATGATGCGACCCCAAGACATATCGTACCTGAAAGCTGGGTATAGACATTATATGTGTTTTTCAGTTCAAGGGGCGCGGTGAGAAATGTGTTGTAGGTGGTAGCAAAGCCGCACAGGAATACAGAATTTGCAAACGCAAATATTTTTTTGAAAACGGACAGTTCAAAGCAGAAATGATATATTATAAAAAGTGTCGCCATTGATGGGAAAAGCAGGGTATTCGTTGGGATCCGCATAATTGAGCATAGTGCGGCGCCGCCTATAGTGAAGAACGAGAGCAGTATCGCAAGTGAGCAGAACAGAAACGGTTTGTTGACCCTTCGGAAACGATACACAGGAATTATAGCGATGGCAGCGGCAGGTATGATCATTGCAAGCTCGGTGAAATACCGCAGCATCAGGCTGAAATTCATATATCGAGCCTCCTGCGCATACGCGATGCAGCGTACTTCGTGAATTTTGCAAGAATATCCTTGCGCCCGCGTCTGCGGACCGGATATATGATCTCGTCCTGCATGATTATCTGATCGCCCCTGACCTGTGAGGCATAATCCATGTTGACTATTACGCCTCGGCTGCAGAACAGGAAATTCGGCTCATTTTCCAAAGCAGATTCCAGTTCGCCGAACAGCATGATGCTATGCTTTACTTCGCCTGTGATCAGTTTAACATCGACTGAGTGATTATTGGAAAGCACAGCGACTATCTCGGAAAGGGGTATCTCAACTACCATGTGTGGGATGTTTACTTTCAGCATTTTTTCCTCTGCATCCATATCACGTATGGTCCTGCTCATGATCTCGGCAAAGGCAGCATACTCAAAGGGCTTGCACAGGTAGCCTTTGGGCTGGGAAGGGAATGACTGAAAAACGAAATCGCGTGTGGTGGACATAAAAATGATACCGATATCACGGTCAGCTATACGCAGTTGTTCTGCAAGCGTTAGTCCGTCCATTTCACCCATGCACACATCAATAAATACGATCTCAAACATACCTTTTCGGTAGGATCTTAGAAATTCCTCGGCGGATGAGTAATTTGCTGTCCTTACATTACAGTTGCGACGATCGTTGAAAAAACGGTCAAGGCAGTTCTTTATGACGATGCGGTCGTGTTCAAGGTCATCAACGACCGCGATATTAAGCTCCATAAATTCACCTCTCTGACTAAGTTATTGCTTAATATATACAAATATATTATACCATAGTGACAATTAAAATACAAGATGAAAAATGACCGTTCACGTAAGTTTTATACAACTCACGCAATTTCTATTGACATTTTCGTTCGTTTATATTACAATTCTTAGTATAGCGTTGAAAATGAAGCACATCTACCATTTGTTCAAAACTTTATGAACAGCAAAAGATGACATTTTCGTGTAAAAATGATGATCTCATCATTCGGAAGAATAGCGGTTTTATCGGATGTATGTGCATTTAAGTGCGCTGTTGCTAACTTTTCTAAGACGATAGATTGAAGGATAGTTATTGTATATGTCGCCGGGACAGGCGATTCCCGGTTGCAGATATGATATATTTTTATGTCAAATATATAAGATAAATCTTTAAATATATATAAAAAATATTAATAATAGTGATTTTAATGATAGCAAAAATGCAAATAAATGGATTATTTGTGGAGATTTAATATAATAAAACTAAATCATCTGTAAACTTTTGTTCTGAGTTGTACGGTCGTCTTATGAATATACAGAATGTTGTCTGTATCGGATATATCTGTATATTGACCTTATCTTTCAGGAATACTTTTCAGTCAATAAAAGGGTATCCACAGTGGTAATGGATACGCTTTTAAAATATCATATTCATTCTAAGGAGGAACTAGAAAATGAACGAGAGAAAAAATGCAAAAAAGGTAGCGGCAGGTCTGATCGCACTTACCATGGCAGCAGGAATGATACCTGCAGGTGTTTGCGGTTTTACAAGCATAGCAGCAAATGCTGATGAATTTGAGCTTGCAGTCCTTGCTGATGAAGTAGTTACCGATGATGAAACTACTGCAGCTGAAGAAGTTGAAGTTGTAGATTACAGCGCACTCAAAACAGGCAGTTACGTAATTGAAGACGGAAACGTTACTGTTGACAGTGTTATCACCGTTTCAGGCGTAGTTGATCTTACACTGAACGAGGGTGCTACACTTACTGCTTCTCAGGGTATAGTTATCGAAGAAGGCGCTGTACTCAACGTTTATGGTGAAGGTACACTTATCGCAGTTGGTGCTCCCAATGAAGGTACAAACCAGTTCGGTCACAATGCTATCAAGGGTACTATAAACATTTACGGCGGTACTGTAGATGCTACTGCAAGTGATTCTGCACAGGGATATGGCAGCACAGGCTGGCTGCGCGGTAACGGCGGTGTTCCCGGTGTAGCAGCTATCGATGGTGATATAACTGTATATGGCGGCAAAGTTATCGCTAAGGGCGGTAATGCAGGCAATGGTGGCGATGGCTGGTATGCAGGCAACGGCGGAAACGGCGGATATGCACTGGCAGGCAAGATCACAATCTACGGTGGCGATTTTGACCTTAAGGGCGGAAAAGCCGGCAAGGGCGTAAAGAGCAGCAACTCATGGGGCGGTTATCCCGATGGCGTAGATGGTAAGGACGGTGCTGCATTCGATCCCAATTCTTCCGTATATGTAGACGGCAAGGGTGCAATTATTGAGAAGATCAACTATGTAACATGGAACTGGATCCTTCTTGAGGACGGTACATACACCGCAGTTCCCAAGCTGTTCAAGGCTGACGGCAGCGAGAGCGATATCAGCGAAAAGGAAGTAAACATTACAACTGCTTATTCTAAGGGTCTGACAATCTATACCGCTACTGTATTTGTTGACGGCAAGGCATACAGCAATTCTATCCAGACTGAGGCAAAGGTGAAGTATAACCCCGAAGTTACCCACGAGGAGGGTTATAAGAAGGTAACTCTGAAATGGGATAACGTATACGGTGCACAGAAGTATGGTGTTGCCGGTTACGTAAACGGAACCTGGACACTTCTGGATCAGGTTCACGGCAATTCTTATGATCTGAAAAATCTGAAACCCGGTCACGAGTGCAAGGTAGCAGTAGTAGCTATGTTCAACGGTAGGTGGAACATGGATGATTCCAATGTTATCACTGTATCTCCCAAGGATGCTGAATATCCTCAGGTCAACGATATTGAGTACAGCAGACAGTTCCATCAGTTCAGACTGCATTGGGATGAAGTAGATGATGCAGATGAGTACGCTGTTGCTGTTAAGCTTGCAGGCAAGTGGAAGGTCATCGGCCGCACCGAAGATACTTCTTATACTTCTCCTAAGCTGATAGTTGACAGCTCCTATGAGATGGTAGTTATTGCTAAGATCGACGGCAATTGGGATCTTGATGCTATTGATAGCAGATCCTTCAACGTAACTGTTCAGTAATAAGGCTGTTATAACAGATAATTCTGCAATTAAATAAGGCGGTCCAATAACGGACCGCCTTTTTGCGTTATCTATATGTTCAAAGATTTCTTATCCCTTTAATATGTGCAGCTATCAGTGAAATGTCTGTAATATTCACCTTGCCGTCGCCGTTTACATCGGCTGCGGTTTTGTCCTTAGGTGTCTTTATTCCCTTGACCAGTGCCGCTGCAAGAGAAATGTCAGTAACATCTACCTTGCCGTCGTGGTTGATATCACCTGTCTGAAGATCATCTACGGGTGGTACATCACCTTCGACGGGATAAGATCTAAGGTCGGGGAGCTCATCCAGTGTCAGAACATATTCGCTGTTATAGACTTTCTTCCACATCTCAGCGGTGGAGTACTCTTCCGAAAGCTTGCTGCCGCTGCGAACGAATTCTCCGCCCCAGATACAGAACCAGCTCCACAGGGTATTTCTGTCATGAGCTACATCGGGATCAAAAAGACAGCCGTTCTCCGAAAGGGTTACTATCTTTGTGTCATCGGTATAATCTGCAGCCTCCAGGAACTTGCTTGACTGAGGAGAAGTCACCTGCTTGCCGGGGTATATGTCTTCACCGATGATATCCACATACTCATCTCCGGGATACCAGTCCTTTGACTGACCGTTGTATACCCATATCAGATTGTTCAGACCATGTTCATTTGTAAGCTTGTCATACATGGTCACCCAGAGCTTTTTGTAACTGTTCGCGCTTCCACTGCCCCACCAGAACCAGCCGCCGCTGCCCTCGTGGAGAGGTCTGAACAGTATCGGAACATCTGCATCCTGCAGTTTTTTCAGTTCAGCTGCTATAGTATCAATATCAGACATCAGCAGCTTATAACCCTCGGGATCCTTGCCGTTCATTACAGCATCAAAATCAATAGTAACATTTGCGGTGTAAAAACTGCCCCACCACATGGGGTTGCCGTTGCTGTCTTTTCCCTCTTTTATGTACTTTCTGGGTGCGCTCCAGTGCCAGCACATCTCAACTATTCCGCCTGCCTTAGAGAATTCAATTGCCTTTTCTACTGAGTTTCCCTTTGCGCCAAGAGATACTCTTGACGGTGTGTAGTCCATAAGGTCAAGTCCGACCAGTGCAGGGGTCTTGCCTGTAGCTTCCTTTATTACCTTAAATTCTGTGCCGTTCAGACCGCCGTCGCACTGCTGTCCCGAAATTGTCTTCATACCGTAGTTGTCTTTCAGGAAAGCCATAAGACGCTTGGTGCTGTCAGTGGCATTTTTATTTGAAAGCTCACCCTTAACATCGTAGCTGTTTTTCAGCTGTGCTGCATTTATCACCAGTGCATCGATGTTTATCCAGCCCCATGAGGGTGTCACAGTGATGTCATGGCTGCCCTTTTCCATGAATACATTCTTTATTTCCGAATCGTTCATAGCGCCGCTTTCAGACTTGAATCTGCCTGTGAACTCACCATCTACGGAAGCGTTGTTCTCCTTGCTGCCGCCAATGCCCGAACTTATGAAATCCAGATCGTACCAGCCGGTCTCAGATATCTCCACCTTGAAAGTCACACTGCCCTCGCTTTTCAGGCTTACATAATCTCCCTGAACGTCAACTTTGTCCAGTACTGCCTTCTCAGCCTCATATCTTGCCGCAGCTTTCTCAGCTGAAACAGGTACTGATGCCAGAACACAGACTGCAGCGCATACAGCTGCCAGCACCCTTTTGTGCCTTGCTTTGATATTATCCATTGATTATCCCTCCGAAAATTATTCATACAGAATCCTTCTGCTGTATCATTCTAACATGAATGACCGCCTTTGTAAATAGTTTCAGGATATTTCCCGCAAAAAAGAGAATGAAATTGTTTTCAGAAAAGGATTACCTTGTCTGTTTGCATAAATGATCACAAATGCAGATCAGTATTTATACTATGGTATATCCTTCTGAGGTCAAAGCATCCAATGCCCGTTCAAAGTTTTCTTCTTTCACAAGGATATAATCCGTGTTATATGTTGATACTGCGAATATGCCGATCTTATGTTCTGCCAGGATGCCGGATAGTTTTGAAAGTATACCGATCAATGAAAAGTCAAGAACTCCCTGGATACGGAAACCTCTCCATCCGTCATCACGTTCGATAGTGTTTTGCGGCGTATCCTCTGATCTGCACACCAATGATAATTCTTCATCGGTCTTACCTATAAAATAAAAATCAGTATCCACGTCGATATCCGAAAACTTTGATACTTTACATACAGTAAGCTCATAATTGATGATCTTCAGCTCCATAGATATTGTTTCCTCCTAAAAATCTGATCTTTCAGGCAGTCAAACTGCCGATACTCTACCTGAATTATATCATTCAGCCCCAAAAAAGTCAATCGTCAACCAATAAAGTGAACAATACAGCAATAGTTGGCTTGATTGTTCTGTTATTATATTCTATACTAAGTAATACGGTGTGAACAGTCTGAGTTGTAAAACTTAGTAAAAATATATGGTCATTCCTTGAACACACCGCTTTATACACCGGTATAACAGTGAGATGACCATATAAGATCATTAAAAGGAGAATATTATGGGATTCAAAGTAATGGGCGTTACTGCCGGACGTAAGGACAGCAACTGTGAGATACTGCTGAAAGAGGCACTTCTTGTCTGTCAGGAGCAGGGTGCTGAGATAACTATGATCAATCTCAAGGACTATGAACTGCTTGACTGCACAGGCTGTACTTCATGTACAATGGGAATGTCAATGGGTAAGCATACAGGCTGTTCACTTGACAAAAAGGACGATAAGAAAAAGATAATGGACATTCTTCTCGATCAGGATGCTGTTATTTTTTCAGCACCTACATACGCGCTTATGCCGTCCTCGCTTTTCCTGAAATTCATGCACCGCAACCTCGCGTATGAAACTGCATTCCTTACCAAGATAGGCGCTATAGCTCCCCGTGACCGTGTAGGTGCCCTCATCGCTGTGGGCGGTTCAACACGTTCATGGCAGTCGATGGCTCTGGAATGTATGCAGGCAGCTACATTCTCAAACAGCTTCAAGATAGTTGATATGTACATGGCAACAATGGTGCCCGCTCCCGCACAGGTTCTTCTGCACGAGGAAAAGCTTGCAAGGGCAAGAGAGATAGGTGCAAATATCATGAAGTCACTGAATACCCCTGCCGCAGAGCGTCAGTGGCTGGGTGAGCCTGATGCAGGCTGGTGTCCTAACTGCCACAGCAATTGTCTTTGCCTTGGCGAACCCCAGTGGAAGGGATTACAGTATCCTATAGAATGTGCAGTATGCGGTGCAGGCGGAGATCTTGTCAAGACAGATGACGGCAAGTGGAAATTTGTGATAGCAGCAAACGGACTTGAACGTGACCGTACTTCCGAGGAAGGCAGAGGAGTTCATTGTGACGAGATCGCAGATACACAGGGCGGTTTCTTTATGGATCCCCAGAAGCGCGCAACTGTTGCAGAGAAACTGGAGAAATATAAAAAGATAAAGTTCCCGGGAATATAATTGTCTATTAGGGAATAGTATGCTGATAATGTGTGGGCTGCAGCCTCTGCTATCCGCATAGGGATGATTAACATTTTGATGTAAAAGACGATAGCGCCCTCTCTGATGTTTAGGAAGGGGCGCTATTTATGGGTATAGTCAAACTCACAGATACTGGGGATATGCTGCTGAAAACGGACAGCCATCCGACAAAGATCAGCTGTCCGTTTTGAGTTTGAGAGATATTTACAATGCTGACCTGTCACTTTACGGTAACAGTCACGGCATTTTTGATCGGGTTTGTTGTATCCCAACTGCCGTTCACTCTTGCAGCAACAGCGATTTTGTAGGTCTTGCCGGTGGTGAGGTTCTTGGGTGATGTGTATACAGTGCCTGTTATGTTCTGAGTCTGTATCCTCCACTTGCCTGCAAGGTATACAGCTATGCCGTATCTGTCAGCGCCTTCCACCTTGTTCCATGTAAATCTTACCTGGTGATATGTCTCGCTGTATTCGACCTTGATATTTGTGGGATATGTATTAGTGCTGTCGGAGTTTCCTGTATCGGTGCCAAAGCGCTTGTAGGTGTTCTTTCCGCTGTTTTCGATAACTGCATATTTACCGTTTCCGCTTATAATGGTTTTGGGTGCATTAACATTTACCCATCCGTCGCCATTTGGCAGATATGTATTTTGTGCTATATTTTTGAAATCCTTGCCAAGGGTGATAGTATTCAGACCATCGCATAGGGTGAACATATCGTTCATGTATATGACCTCACTTGTGTCAAAACTGCTGAGATCAAGGGAAGTCAGGGCGGTGCAGCCTCCGAACATAGTGTACATCTCTGTGACTTTACGTGTATCAAAACCGCTTATATCAAGCTTTGTCAGAGCAGAACAGCCGTTGAACATACTGTACATAAGTGTAACATTGGATGTGTTGAATCTGCTAAGATCAAGTCTGGAAATACCTGAACAGCAATAGAACATACTGCCCATATTTGTAACGTTACCTGTATCAAATCCGCTTACATCAAGTGCAGTCAGCTTTTTGCAGTTTAAGAACATGGCACTCATATCTGTGACCTTGCTTGTATCAAAACTTCTAAGATCAAGTGAAGAAAGGTTGGTGCAGCCATAGAACATACCGGACATATCCGTAACATTACTTGTATCAAATCCACTGAGATCTATCGAAGACAGATTCTTACATCCGCTGAACATATCAGCCATATTCGTGACCTTGCTTGTGTCGAGATCACGTACAGCTATTTTTTTTAGCGCAGAACACTCAGCAAAAATTGAGCTCATATCTGTTACGCTGCTTGCATCAGCCTTTGAAAGATCTATAGAAGTGCAATTATTGTAATAGTAAAAAAGGCTGCTGCTGTTGTTCGGGAGTACTGTTCCCTCCTCGGCTGTTACAGATATTACTTTTACATCATTATAATAGCCGAATTCCTTTAATGTATCACGATCTACCTCTCCTCTGAGGGTGAGCACACCTGTTGTTTCGTCAAAGGAATAACAGCTGCAATCAATTGAAGCGGCCTGAGCTGTGATGTTTTTTGTGATTATTGGTGTTCCGTAGCTGACAGCACCTGCTGCCATACAAAGTGACATTACTACTGCCATAAATTTCTTTACCTGCATGATCGTTCCTCCGTTTTACAGTTATTGCCCACCGAAAGACTGTTTAGCGGTATGACAATATTTTAACCGATATTTCAAGAACTATGATAGCACATATAAAAATCAATGTCAATGATTTTTGTATTATCATTTGATCATTCGTGGGTTCTCAATAAAATGATAGCTTGTTAATTTATAATTTATTCAATGAACTAAAGTAAGTACGATGATTTGTATGTAAATAATATAATTAATACTTCTGTGATATTTTGGGCCTCGCTTGCCGGATCCCGACTTGCTTGATCGATGTGCCGATTAGTGTAAGTTCCTGGAAATACCATTTTCTAGAAGTTTGTGCGCTGCTTTGATATATATATCGCTATGGTGATTTTAATTCACTGAAAATTAACATATGATTTACGCAGATTTTGAAACTTTTGAGCTTTTTGAACGTCTATTATAATGTATAATAAAACTAATATGTTTGAAAGAGAAGGTAATGAAAAAAATGAAGAGAAAACTATTTTGTGAGTTATGTCCCCTTACATATGCTTTATCCGTAAAAAAATGCGAAGCACTCAGATTCTTGCACGATCTTAAAGATAAGCATACATTCGCCCGCACTATCTCCGAGGACAAGCTGGAATACGTGATATACAAGCACAATTCCCTTATACGCAGGCGTCTTGGAAATGTAAATATGCAGCTTCAGGAAAACAAGGCTGTCAATCTTTCGCTTGCAGCCCCGAAGATAAATGGTGTACTTATTCATCCGGGTGAAACTTTTTCCTTCTGGAATCTTGTCGGCAGTCTTACAGTGAAAAAGGGCTACCGCGAGGGGCTGACCATATTTTCCGATCATCCGTCCTCCGGTCTTGGCGGAGGTATGTGCCAGATGACCAATCTGATACACTGGATGATACTCCATTCCGAAATGACTATCACCGAACATCACCACCACGATCAGATAGACCTTTTCCCTGATTTCAACAGAACTATACCTTTCGGTACAGGTACATCTATAATGTACAATTATCTTGATTACCGCTTCCGCAACGATACCGACAATACTTATCAGCTTATAATCTATACGACCGATGAGTATCTCTGCGGTGAACTTAGGGCAGAAAAAAGGCAGGATTACAAGTTCCATATACAGGCAGAGAATGTATATTTTTCCCGTGAAGACGGTGTAGTTTACCGTAACGGAGATGTTTACCGCGAAAAAGTCGACCGCCGCTCGGGAGTGCACGTTTCAAAAGAGGTAATAAGGCATAACCACGCGAGGGTATGTTATGATACATCTGATCTGACGATAGTTGATCAGCAACCTGCAGTGTGATATCAAAGCTGATGACAAATAAATAGTCTAGTATAAATAGTGAGGGGCTGTTGCGTGTTGCAACAGCCCCTTTATCCTTATATCTCCAGCCTGAGAGCCTTGCAGTTCATATCTATGAACTGTGGCTTAACAGTTTTTTTCATGGTGTCCTCAACATCGTCTATGCCGAAGGGCAGCACGCCTGTGCGTACCGATCTTCCCAGCATTATCATGTTGAGCGCTCTGGGAGAACCTACCTCTCTGCAGGCAGCTTCACCGTCGATGGTTTCTAATTCAGCAACGTTCTTTTCAAGATATTCAAGCATTTCTCTGCCTGTGTATGATGTGCCTTTCAGTGATACAGTAACAGGAACGATGGGGTGAGTATTCACGATCACCTTTCCGCCCTCTTTCAGATAAGGCAGCATACGCACTGCTTCCGCAGGTTCAAAGGCTATGATAAGATCTGCTGTTTTTTCGGGGAACATGGGGCAGTAAAGATCATCACCCAGTCTTAAAAAGCTGAATACGCTTCCGCCCTTCTGCGCCATACCGATAGTCTCCGCGCTCATTACGGGGATATCCTTTGCCATTGCTGTAGCCGCGATAAGCTTTGAGGTCAGCACTATGCCCTGTCCGCCAACGCCGCATATAAGAATATTATTCTGCATTTTTGCCGCCTCCTATCGCATTAACGGGACATACCTGCGCACACAGACCGCAGCCGGTGCACAGACTTTCCTCTATAGCTATCTTGCCGTCCCTGAGAACGAGTCCGGGACATCCCAGAAGATTCTTGCACTTCTGGCAGTTGATACATTTCTCAGTGTCGATCACCGCAGGTCTTTCGGGCTTTATCAGCACCGCGCAGGGCGATTTGAATATTATCGCCTTAACACCCTTTTCCTCTGCAACGCGCTTTACTGTTGTAACAGCTTCATCAAGTTTCAGCGGATCAACGGTTTCTACGGTCTTTACTCCGACACCGTGAAGTACCTGTTCGATATTGACCTTGTCAACTACCTGACCCATCATCGTTCTGCCTGTGCCGGGGTGGGGCTGATGACCTGTCATGGCAGTGGTGGAGTTATCCAGAACTACCAGCGTCATGTCAGCCTGATTGTACACTGCGTTCACAACACCTGTTATAGCAGATGCGAAAAATGTTGAGTCACCGACGAAAGCAAAACACTTTGTATCTGGTTCGATGCGTCCGATGCCCTGGGTGATGTTCACACCTGCGCCCATGCAAAGGCAGGTATCCACCATATCAAGCGGCATGGCGTTGCCGAGGGTATAACAGCCGATATCTCCGCAGAATACGCTCTTGATGCCTTTCATTGCCTGCTTTACCGCGAAGAATGATGCTCTGTGAGGACAACCCGCACAAAGTACAGGAGGTCTTACGGGCAGAGGTGGAACGTCCTCAGCTTTTGTTTCATCGGGGATATATATTCCAAGGAAAGAAGCAGCAGCGTGTTTTACGGATGTGCAGGTGTTCTCACCTGCGGTGGGGATATTGCCTGTCTGCTTGCCGTATATCTTCGTATCAAGACCGTATTTTCCGCATACGTATATCAGTCCTCTCTCGATGACAGGGTCAAGCTCCTCTATGCAGAGGACTTCGTCAAGTCCCTCAAGAAAAGCTTTTGCAGCTTCTTCGGGAAATGGGAATGGGGTGCCGACCTTGAAAAGTGGAACTTCAACATTCAGTGCTTTCAGCGCTTCCTTGGTGTAGGTATAGCTTATTCCGTGTGTTGCGATGCCGCGTTTGCCTGTGCCGCCGATAGTGGGATTAAGTCCGCTGCCGCTGAATACTGCAGAAAGCTCAGTGTTGCGCTTTTCTATATCGCCGTGTGCCTTGAAGGAAAGTCTTGGGAATATTACCCATTTCATTGGGTCGCGTACAAATCCCTCGGGGCTGTTCTTTTTCAGCTCGCTGTCGTCCTTTACTTCAATAGATGCGTATCCGTGACAGACTCTTGTAGTCGGACGGAAAAGTACAGGGGTGTGATACTTTTCGGAGTACTCAAAAGCGGTCTGTATCATGTCATAAGCTTCCTGCACCGATGAGGGGTCAAAGCAGGGGAGTTTTGAATAAGCCGCGAAAGTACGTGTGTCCTGTTCGGTCTGTGAGGATATGGGTCCCGGGTCATCGGCTACGAGTATAACCATGCCGCCCTTAACTCCGATGTATGCAAGGCTCATCAGCGGATCTGAAGCCACATTCAGACCCACCTGCTTCATGGTCACCATGCATCTGGCACCACTGTAAGCCGCACCTGCACCGACCTCCAGCGCAGCCTTTTCGTTTACAGACCACTCCACATACAGACTGCCGTCATTGTTTTTAGCAGCAGTTTCCAGTACCTCGGTGGATGGTGTGCCGGGGTATCCGGAGATAACATTCAGACCCGCAGCTATCGCACCTCTCGCGATGGCTGCGTTGCCCATCAGAAATTCTTTATGCATAAAAAACGCTCCTTTTTTATGGATATTTACCTATAGTATTATATCATATTATCAGAAAAAAGTAAAGACGCCTATAAACGGATCACATCACATTCGGCTTCAGATTGAAAAGCGCAGTAAGAATACATCCGCCGCGCAGAAAACTTCAGCGGAGAACGCAAAATGCTTTCTCCGCTTTTTAAAGTGCTGTTATATCCTTTTGAATACTGTTGCAGACAGCGGCGCACAGCGCACGTATCCCGAGCATTCTTCATCATCTGTAAAACCGAATTCGTCCAGACGCTTGTAGAATATTCCCCAGGGCAGATTGAAATATCTCTCCTCGGGGTACGGATTGAGTGATATTACAAAGCATTCCTTTTCGCTTTCCAGTTTCCATACTATGAAATTGGCATCGCCTGTGTCAATGAACTGCAAATGCTGTTCAACGTCACCCTTGTTTGCCATACGGAAAAGTCCGCTTGATTTTCTAAGCTTTATCAGCGCCTTGTAATAGTTGAATACACAGCGGTACTTGTTCTTTTTGTTCCATTTTATAGCATTGGTGAAATCAGGTGCATTGTAGCTGTTGCCGTTGTAAGTGTGTACCTCGTTTGGAGCGCTGCCGCTGTTGGTCTTATCGGGTTTGCTCCTCAGAAAATCCTGCCCCAGCTGGATAAATGGCATACCCTGTGATAGTATTATTATCGCAGCCGCAAGTCTGTCCATTTTTATAAGATCGGCAGAGGTGTAGTGATTGCTGCAGGATATCTTCAGCTTGTCCCATAGTGTGTGGTTGTCGTGGGCTTCGGCATAATTGACAGCCTGTGTAGGTTCAAATGCCCAGCAGGCTTCGGATGCATCATAAAGCTGATAATGTGGTACCGAGCCCGCTATACCTCTTTTGAGTATTGATGAGGTGTTTCGGTTTCCGCTTATGAATCCCAGGTCATAGGGATTGAAAGTACCGCCCTTGACCGAATCGCGGATATTATCATTGAAAAGTCCCACTCTTCCGAATCTGTAGCTGTTCCACTTGTAAGCCAGCTTGTCAGCAGGCATGGGGGATTCGCCGCCTGTCCAGCCCTCTCCGTACATCAGCAGACCCGGGTCTATCTTGTCCAGTTCATCGCGGATGATATTCACCGTTTCAATATCATGCAGCGCCATAAGGTCAAAGCGGAATCCGTCAACCTTGTATTCCTCTGCCCAGAATTTCAGTGAATCTATCATGTATTTGCGGAACATCAGGTGATCGGATGCGGTTTCGTTTCCGCAGCCCGAACCGTTTGAGAAGGTACCGTCCCGCCTTTTGCGGTGATAGTAACCGGGGAATGCCTTTTCAAAGGAGCTGTCCTCGGTGTGGTATGTATGGTTATATACAACGTCCATGATAACGCCTATACCGTTCTTGTGGAGCGTCATTACCAGTTCCTTGAATTCGCGTATGCGGCATTTCGGGTCAGCAGGATCGGTGGAATACGAACCCTCGAGGCAGTTGTAGTTCTTGGGATCATATCCCCAGTTGTACTGAGCTTTCTCCGGGTGGGCTTCATCTACGGTAGCATAGTCTGCCACAGGCAGAAGATGTACGTGAGTTATGCCAAGCTCCTTCAAATGGTCAAGACAGGTCTCCGATTTTCCGCAGCGCGTCCTGCTGTGTGTAAGCCCCAGAAATTTTCCTCTGTGTTCAGGGCATATCCCGGAACTTTCGTCAATGGTGATATCCCTGATATGGCATTCGTATACTATCGCCTGACAGGCATTGGCACATTTCGGCTTGGGAACATCGTCCCAGCCCTTCGGGTCTGTGGTATCGAAGTCTACTACCGCACCTCTGTTACCGTTGATACCGCAGGCTTTTGCATAGATGTCTATTGTTTCAAGACGGTTGTTCATATACTCGAATTCGTAGGAGAATGTATAGAAAAGTCCGTCACAGCTTCGGAAAAGCTCAACGTACCATACGCCTTTGTCCAGCATCTCCATAGGCAGTGTTTCGATGCGGTTGTCACCTTCACCGTCAAGATAAAGGTTCAGGTAAACTCCTGTAGCCAGCGGTGACCAGGTCTTGAAAACAGTCCTGTCCTTGTCCTCGCCGACGATGTTTGCACCAAGGTCGTTGCCGTCATAGTAATATTTATTGTCGATATCTGCCGCGTTGAATCTCAGCAATTATTTCACCAACTTTGTTTATGATTCATTTTTTCCTTACGTAAGCTTGTCAAGCTCTTCGCGGAGCTTTCGCTTCATATCCTCAAGTTTCTCTGCATCGGGACGATTGTCGTCGCTGTACATCACATCCATTGGTATGCTCCACACAGGTCCTCTGCCATTGTTGTAGCAGTTTCCGATATCTCCCGTCCTCCGCGGGAAAAGGTGCCAGTGCAGATGAGCGTCCCCCATACCGAGAAGTTCGTAGTTCATCTTTTCAGCACCGAAAGCCTTTGCCGCCGCTTCGGCAACAAGCACCATTTCCTCCATGAATTTCGCACGCTCGGCGGTATCAAGGTGAAAAAGCTCGGTCTTGTCACCGTGGTGTTTATAAAGAAAAAGCGTGTAACCGTAAAAATACTGATGATCGCCTATGACCACATAGCCAGTTTCGAGCTCTTTTACGAGATAGGGGTTTTCGCCCTTTTTTATCATATCTATCCTGTCGCATATAAGGCACATATTTCTGCTCCTGTTAAAAATTCCATTTTATACCTATGCTCGCCGCCGCTTTATTTTACAGATTTCGCCAGCTGTTCACCCTGACGCACCTTTGTCTCAGCGCCCTCGCGGGTGTTTATCAGCAGGTCTTCATCAACTATTGCCGCGCCTTTTTCAAGCAGTACTACGATAGTCGAACCGCCGAATTCAAACATACCCTTTTCTTCGCCCTGACGAACTCTGTGATTTCCCCAGGGGTGGTGGTTGGAAATTTTACCCACCATAAGTGCCCCGACTTCCATCTGTATCACATCGCCGAAGAACTCTGTTCTCAGCATACAGTAGGTTCGGGAATTCTCTTTGTATACCTCCACATGGCGGTTAGCCACGGGGTTTACTGTATTCAGGAAGCCCTTTATCTCACGGTCATGGCTTTTGATACCGCTGAGTGGATAGATGTATCTGTGGTAGTCGTCAACGCTGAGTCTTATGATAAGAGCATATCCACCTGCGTATTTCTGTGCCAGCTTTTTGTCACGCAGCAGGCTGTCCACATTGTATACCGAGTCCTTTATAACAAAGGTATTCGATGGTGTTATCTCATAAGCGCTCACTTTACCGTCCGAGGGTGAGACCAGTTTGTGTTCATCGGGCTCAAAGTGTCTTCTGCCGGGCTTTATCCTGCGGGTGAAGAACTCGTTGAAAGATGAATACTGCTTGTCCTCGTAATCGAACATATCTATACCGTTCTTTTCAGCGAAATTCTCAATGAACCCGCTGCTGAGTCTGCTGTTCAGCACCTTTCTGCTGACCTTTGAAAACACAGGGAGTGAAGCTATCTCCAGCACGCTTCTTCCCAGATAGCTGTCATAGGCATCATTGAGAAACCTGTCCTGATTTGTAGTGACTTTGTACTCGTTGCCCTGTCTGTCTCTGTACCTCATAAGTTTACGCTCCTTTCTAACAATTCATATAACAGTCATTAGGACCTTTTTCCTTATCAACATTTACTATTACTTCAGATGAATCCCACAGTTTATCGGAATCATATGTAACAATGATCTCTGTCTCATAAATGTCTAAACTTATCAGGGATATACCTTCGTATTTAGCCTGCTCGGGAAGATCGTTGCCTTCTTCATCAAACGCATCAACATTCTTTGAAGCATATATCCTGCATTTTTCATTCAATTCGGCTATGTCACACACAAGCTCAGCCGCGTTTCTTATGCACTCGTTCCACTTATCGGGCTCATATTCCGCGTATATATAGATACCGATACTTTCTTCACCGGACTTTATCTCGCCCTCGAAACGCTCTTCTGTTCTGTCGTATTTAAGCTCTCCGAAGAACTCGTCCTTTACGATGATAGGCTTGTTGTATTCGTCTACATATGCCTGAAGTTCGGGACACTGCACATTTTTATCCACAACTCTCTCAAGCCAGAATCTGTGGTATTTTTTCGTATTGTCCGTATCGACAGCATCCTTGGACTTTTGCTCACGTACACGCACACGGTACATACCGTTTCCGGTGAAGCCCTTTAGTTTGCCGCAGTAACTGCGGGCTTCCTTTCTGATGTACCAGTGGAGGTCTCCTGCCTCGGGTATGAGTACGCCTTTTTCCTCGTCATAAAAGGCTAAACAACCAACATTTACGCGGTACGTTTTAGCATTTATGCGGAACGATCCGTCCGTGTTGCATTTATCAACAGCGGCAACCAGCGTGCGGATATCATTTTCATAATATGTATTCTCTCCTACTGCGCTGTCGGGGTCGATATTGCCCATGGAGATCTTTCTGATGAATCTGCGTCCGTAATGAGTCAGCAGCACCCACAGCACTGTCAGCATGAAAAATGCACCGAGCTCCCGACCCGATTCTTTCAGACAGTAAAGGGTAAGTATCAGCAGAAACAGACCTCCGCCGTACCAGACTATGTATAACAGCGCCTTGGGAAAATACCTTATCAGCTTCAGATATGCCACAAAGGACTCTTTGAAGTTTTCACCCTGCGCCTTACGTATCGCCGCACCTTCGAGCCCTGTGAGGATATACCCCGCCAACAGGACAAGAAATGCGAACAGCAGATCTTCGGGTCTGCCATCATTGATATAGTCTCTCACCAAAAGGATGATAAACACACCCGAGAATGTGATCGTACAGCTCATAAGAAGTATCAGTATCCCGATGATAAATGCGGTCACGGCTTTTCCCTCCCAGTGAAGTTCTAGAGATCAGATGATATGGTTCATTTTCAGATAGCTGAACAGTATTATCAGCCCCAGTGTGAACATCACCAGCAGACCTTTGTTGCTTGGCTTGTTGACCTTTATCCTCAGTACGAACAGCACCGATATCAGTACAAGGAATCCCTGAAATACATAGGGGAATATGTACGAGGGGATATTATGTCTGCCGATATACAAAAGCGGCAGAACTATACAGACGCTTGTAACAGGCAGACCCTCGTACTCCTTGCGGTTCTCCTCCGTTTCACGCTGACGTTCCTCTTCCATAACGTTGAAGTACGCAAGCCTTATAACAGCCGCAAGTACTATCATCAGTGATGGTATCAGCCTCATGGGATAGACTGTAGGATAGTGGTATCCCAGCACAGCAGGGAAAACACCGAAGCACACGAGGTCACACAGCGAATCTATCTGTATGCCGAATACTTTTTCATGGTCTGAGCGGTTCTTCATCGAGCGTGCTATCTTGCCGTCGAATAAGTCGCATATACCCGATATTACCAGACAGAAAAATGCAACGGCATCATGTCCCTCAAATACCTGAGTTATCCCGAATACCGAGGATAACAATCCCACATAGGTGAGTATCACCGAATAATTATAAAAGCCTATCATTTGTTATTCTTCCTTTTTCTTATCATAAATAGTCTGTAACATCATTTTATTTATTGACGTGCCTTTTTCCATGAGCCCTGGTCTTAACGGTGCTCGGGCGGTATGTTCAGCTGCTTGTCCGAACGCATGACCTTCAGGTGTGCTATGAAAGTCACAAGACCGCCTGCGATAAGTACTGCGTAAAAGGTAAGTCCTCTGCTCAGGAGAAGTGCGGGCTTTACCAGCTCACGTCCGAATATCTTCTCAAATACCAGCAGGAAACTTCCCTCGGTAACTCCGGCAGCCCCCGGCAGCGGCAGCATCTCAACAGCTATCGCTATCATTATCTGCATCGTTACGATGTCAATAAAGCTCACACCCGAAAGTCCGTAGGATTTGTATACTATCCACGTCACCGCGAACAGGCAGAGCCTCTGCAGAAGTGTCATAAAGAATACCTTAGCAACTACCACTGCATTTTCACGCACGTACTTCGAGCCGATAACGTATGTGTCGCAGATACGGTTTATCTTATCTACCAGTTTTTCATGGTTCTTTTCTTTTACTATCTTCCAGTCGGTAAGTTTATTCAGTATAGTTATACCGGCACGTCTTGCCCAGTCGGGTCTTGCCACGATGAATGCAAGTGCTGCTATGAATGCTATGTTCAGTACAAAGCCAAGTGTCAGCAGCCATACCAGACGGCTGCCGTGTTCAGCTACAGCACCGAAATTGAATATCAGCAGCAGTATACCCATTATCACCAGCACTGATTTGTATGCTATCGTCACCAGCAGCATTATCAGTGTTGAAAAACCTATCTTTACTCCGTCCTTTTTCATATAGTACATCTGTGCAGGCTGTCCGCCCGATGATGACGGGGTTATGTAGCTGAAAAAGAACCCGATGAACGAGTATTTCAGACATCTGACAAATTTTACCTTCTGTTGACATACCCTTAGCAGGTAGTGTATGATACAGGATTCTCCTGCCACAAAGCAGAAAGCAAGACCAAGTCCTGCTATCAGCCAGCGGTGATCTGCGTTCCTGAGGTCTTTGATTATATCGGAAAATTCCTGACCTTTGAACAGCAGGCGGAACGTCAGCAGCATTATCAGTGCAATAAAGCCAACATTAAGGACATATTTCAAATATTTCTTTTTAAGCCGTTTTATTGTCTTTCACCAACTTTTATATTTATCCGAGAGATGTAAGTCTGTCGTAGTTAGTAGCCGCAAGATACATTATATCTATTACGAGCTGTATTATAGTGAATCTCATCACTACCTGTGTATCCGACCAGCCCTTGTTCTTGCGGGCATGGTCATGGAGGGGAGTGCGTATATCCTTCATGAAGTTCTTCATTTTAAGGAATCTTATGAAGCTGACCTTCAGCAGGCTAAGACCGCCGTTTAGTATTATAACTATACACATAGGTACAAAGCTGATGGGGTTTTTGCTCATAAGGAAAAGTATTGCAAGCAGTACACCCAGCGCACGTGAACCTGCATCGCCCATTAGCATAGTAGAAGGCGAGCAGTTGAACCACAGGTAAGCTGCCAGTGTTGCCAGCATTATAACAGGTGCAAGATCAAGGAATGTCCTGCCGACTGTCATTGTCAGTACACCGCTGAACAGTACCATACAGAAAAGTACTGCCATTACCAGTGAAGCACACAGCCCGTCCACACCGTCGGTACAGTTAGTAACGTTTATCGAAGTCCATACCAGTACACCTGCGAGTATTATGAATATTACCGCAGGTACATGGAAATGCAGGTGCAGCAAAGGCAGGTCTATATAGCTGTCATTGAAGTACCAGTAATTTACAGCTGTACCCAGCGATATCACCAGATCAAGCAAACCTTTTTTCAGGTTTCCCCACGGTACTTTTGCAGCATCGTCCAGATAGCCTGTCAGCATTGCACCGTACAGCATTACAAGGTATATGATGTATTCCATATCCAGCGGGATGAACAGCGCTGCCGAAAGACAGAACGTGGTTATGAAGATAAGTCCGCACCCTCTTGCCTTACCTTGTGAGAGCGCACCGTTCACCGCAAATTCTCTGCCCTGATCCTTGGGGAGTATGTTCCTGAGATGTTTCAGCCCCAGAAAACACGAACCGAATGAAAAAGCAAACATCAGCAGCATGAATACTGAATACTTTGCAGGATTGCCCTCGTCAAAAAAATCATAGACTCTACCGAATAATAATCTGTATAACATTTACATCTTCCTTTTATATAAAAATAATCATACATCAAATATTATACTACATCTTATAAGAAAATGCAAATATTAATACGTGGCATTTTGCACAAATTTTCGGGGTTTGCATGGCAGCAGCAGAAAAGCAGCGTGTATACTGCTGTGTATATCCGGCGGGGGGGGGATATATACAGTTAGGAGTGCTGTAATGCTGCTAAAAGGGGACTGCATTGTTAAATGTATACAATCGGTGAATATTATGTGTTGCTTTTGATGTGCAAATATACGATTGTATCGTGCGGCTATTGACAATACTGTGCAAACTGTGTATACTGTATACATACAGTTAAGGCTGCAATAACAGTCATTACAGTAACAAAGATAAAGACAACAAATCGTATGCGAAAGGAAGTATAATTATGAAAAACAGAAAAGTACTTGCACTCAGGATCATAGGTGCGTTGATGCTCGTAATGGGTATCATGGGAACAGCAAGGGGCAGCACAGCTGCAGTGGCTTGTCTGTGCGGTGCAGCAAGTGTTATAAATGCATCAAACTGGATAGTACGCAGAAGCAGATAAATACAGGATAGTATGATATAACAAAACGAAAGAGGATAAAAGGAGCGGCAACTATGAAAAATAACAATATAAAGAAGATAATAGCAGTACTTGCAGCATTGGCAGGTTTGATCTCGATAATAGTATTTATCCGCATGAATACAGGTGACAGCACGATCACCCCTGCGGTAGTGCTGATGGCTGGTATGCTGCTTTTGAGGGTGGGTTTTAACAAGCTGTGCGGCAAATAAATACTTTGTCATTATATTAAAATAGTATAAAACAAAACATGGCTATCCCTTTAGCACACTGCAAAGTGCTATATAACAAGGAAACATCGTGTTGATGTTATCTTTCCCGCCGCATTATGTGGAAGGATGACTGTTAAACAAAAAATATGAGGTGAATCAGATGGAAACAAGAGAAAAGGTTCTTGAAGTCAAGGGGCTTTCAAAGCAGTATAAAAAAGGCGTGTACGCCTCAGAGAAAGTTACCTTCGATGTTCACAAGGGCGAGATCTTCGCGCTGATAGGTCCTAACGGCGCAGGCAAAACAACTACCATAAGAATGATATCCACGCTTTTGCAGGCAACTGAAGGCGATGCGGTGGTAAGCGGCCACAGCATACTTAACGAGCCAGACAAGGTGCGTAAGTGCATAACCTATCTTCCCGATGAAGCAGGCGCTTATAAGAATATGAAGGGTATCGACTACCTGAAATTCATGGCAGAGCTCTATGCTGATAACAAACAGCAGGCTGAAAGCTATGTTGAGCGCGGAAGAGAGATATGCGAGCTTGGAGACAGGCTGAATGATAAGATACAGAGCTATTCCCGCGGTATGCAGAGAAAACTGCTGCTGGCAAGGGCAATAATGTCAAAGCCCGATCTTGCCATACTCGATGAACCCACCTCGGGTCTTGATATAATCAATGCGCTGGAGATCAGACGTATGATAAAGAAGCTTGCATCCGAGGGCATGAGCTTTCTTCTGTCCTCACATAATATGCTGGAGATAGAGTACGTATCCGACAGAGTGGGTATTATCGCCAAGGGACATCTTCTCGAAACCGGCACTCCGGAGGAGCTTATAGCTAAATACAATGCCGAAAACCTGGAGGACGTTTTTGAGACCGTGGTAATGAAAAGGAACAAAGAGGTGTGACACACTATGAAATTCAAGACATTGTTTATGAAAGAGCTTCGTGAGATGCTCAGTTTACAGACTATAATGACTATGGTCATTTCCGTTGTGATACTTTCCTTTGCAGGACAGACCATGAGTAAGGCTGCCGAGGAGAGCGCAGAAACTATGATGGATATAAATATCTGCGATCAGGATGATACCGAATTCACAAAGAATATGATAAAATTCCTGACAGCTAATCTGGCTCAGCTTGACGGAGAAGTCAATGTGGTGGAAATAAACTCCGATGATTACGCAAAAGAACTGAAAAATGCTGATGTCAAGAACGTTGTCATTATTCCCGAAGGCTTCACAAAGAGCGTTGAGAACAACGAGGCTGCCACAGTAAGATTCGTGCAGCGCCTGAATTCTCTGGCTACTATGTCAAACCTTAACACAGGCTCACAGGTAGCCGTGGAATATCTTACAGCAGCCGTAAAGGACGTTGTATACAATACTAAGGTATCAAGCGGCAAGCTTACCAATGACGAAGTCGCATTCCTCAATAATCCTATCGCACTGGAAGAATCCACAGTAGTAGCTGATAAGAGCGCGGATATCTCCGCAAGTGTCATCATGTCACTGTGTTCTGCACAGGGTATGATAGTGCCTATAATGATGTTCGTGCTGGTAATGATGTCATCAAATATGATACTTAATGCCATAAGCACCGAGAAGATCGACAAAACGCTTGAAACTCTCCTTACAGCACCAATATCAAGACTTTCCGTAATTACAGCCAAGATGCTGGCGGCTGCAGTGGTTGCAGCTATGCAGGCAGCGGTATATATGATCGGTGCTAAGAATATGATGAGCGGCGTGCTCGATAAGGTCAGCAGCGACAGCGGATATTCCGAGATACTCAAAGACCTTGGACTTACCATGAATGCAGGTCAGTACGTTCTCGTAGGCGTGCAGATGTTCCTTTCGATACTCATCGCGCTTTCAGTAGCACTGGTGCTTGGTGTACTGGCAAAGGATGCCAAGAGCGCACAGACACTCACCCTGCCTATCATGATGTGTACCATGATACCTTATATGCTCTCCATGTTCGTTGATATCAAGACCATGTCACCTGCTATGAGATATGCAGTATATGCTATCCCCTTTACACATTCCTTCATGGCATCCGAAAATGCTATGTTCGGCAATTACAGCGTATATACGGGCGGACTTATCTATCAGTTCATTTTCCTGCTGATATGTATGTTCATCACCCTGAAGATATTCATGAGCGACAGGATATTCACAATGACCATAGGCGGCAAAAAGAGCACAGGAAACGCAGCTCAGGACAACAACGAATAATTACCGGAAGGGCGGTGTGATACCGCCCTTTCTTCGGCTTATGGGAGTTTTGTAAAAAATCTGTCCGCAGCTGTGATATAATTGTCACATTATCCCGAACTCGTTTTTGTGCAGTCCTATAAAAGTGATAAATTTATCACTTCCACTGTTGACAAATATACTCCGATGTGATATTATTGTCACATAAGGTGAGGAATATATCACCTTTGCCATTATCAAAGCTTTTATAATAACAAAAAGACAGAAGACATACGGAGGCATTATTATGCGCGATAACGAGAAAGTCAGACAACTGTATAAGGAATATCAGCGCAAAGATATCACACGTGCCGAAAGACGGGAAATGCTTGAAAAGATAGCCCGTGAACGTTATAAGACCGATCCGAGAAAGTCTATGAGCGTAAAAGGTCAGGCACTGATGAACCTGCTGTTAGGCGCACTGATGATGGCACATGCTGTGATAGCACTGATATCCAGAACATCCGGCAGTATCAGACAGCAGACACCCCTTTTCCTTTCGGCGATAGCAGTGTATGTGGTGCTTCTGTTCATAATGGGAAGATACAAAAAAGAACCCGAGGACGAGCTTTCAAAGGATCTGAAACTTAAAGCTGACGCATATACCGCACATGGACTTATAGTTGCAACAATGGTATATGGCATAGTTTTACAGACAGCGGGTAACCATGTCCATAAAGTCAGCATAACAGGCGAAATGATAATGTGGTTCGGATATCTTATGATTGGAACATATCATGTGCTGAGGAACGCTATATACTTACGTCTTGACAGAACTCCCGAGTCTGAGGAGGAAGCATGACCTATGATACAGAATAGAAATATCTCCCCGGATATACTTAGGGAAAACTACAAAAAGGACAAGCGCAAACCAATGTCATTGCGTGCTCATACCAAACTAAACGCTGTAACAGCGATGTTTGCGGGATCACTCTTCTTTTGGTCAATGGTATCTTCCGATGTGATAAATGGTAAGGAAAACCCTGCAGACATCGCGATATTCATAATCCTGGGATTGGGTATGTTCATAAGCGGCTTCATCTGGTGCATGAATCTCACTTCATACAAATTGGAACCCGATGACGAAATGTCGGAACAATTGCGGGGCAAAGCTAACGGAATGGCTTTCATTGTATGGTTTCCTTTGGCGCTGTCTGTGTTTTCTCTGCTGGAACATTTCCACCCGGGAGCAACTTCAGCAATCATGAAAATTTCAAATACTAATTCCTATATGCTGTTGATAAGCGGTATACTCACATATGATTCCATAAGGCATTTCCTATTCCTTATGATGGACAAGGATGATAAGTCCTCGGAAAAGGAGGAATGATATGCCCGAACTGAAAACACGACTAAAGGAACTCAGGGCTTCGAGAGATATGAAGCAGGGCGACCTCGCCGAACTGGTGGGTGTCAGGAGAGAAACTATCATCAGGCTTGAAAAAGGACAGTACAATCCCTCTCTGAAGCTGGCGATGGACATAGCCGCAGTGTTCGGCGTATCGGTGGAAGAAATATTCAGCTTTGAGGATTAAGGGCGAAAGACTAACTATCAAAAGTCAACCCCTAAAAATGAAGATTAACAAAAATTTCAAACAACAGGCTGATATGGCGAATGAGACTTTTCAAGAGCAAAAATGAGTCTGACGAGTTTCTTGACAGCGTGAGATAATGCAACATTGTAATGCTTGCCCTCGGCTCGCTTCTTGGCGAGATAATCTTTGAATGTCTTGTCCCAGGTGCAGACGAATTTGGCAGCGTTGTAGAGAGCATAGCGAAGATACTTTGAGCCGCGCTTTTCCATCTTGGCATAACAATTCGTCAGCTGTCCCGATTGGTATGTAGAGGGCGACATTCCCGCAAATGCAAGTACTTTGTCGGGTGTTGCGAAGTTTGAAAAGTCACCGACCTCTGCGAGGATCATAGCGACAGTTGAATAGCTGAGACCGGGAACGGTCAGAAGTGTAGTGTCGGTTGCATCGACCAGCTTCTTTATCTCGGTTTCTATCTCATCTATCTGCTCGGTCAGGTCAGCAATGAGCTTTATGGTGTGCCTGAGTTCCAGCGACTTTGCAGGCATTACAGAGCCGACAGAGCGTCTTGCGGCACCTCTGATCTGAATAGCTTTGTCCTTGCCGTAGTGACCTTTGGAAGTCTCTGAAAGCAGATTGGCAAGCCTTGTAAGGTGAGCATTTGCGATATGCTGCGCTGAAGGAAACTCGCTCAAAAGAGTATAGACAGACTTCATGTGCAGCGAAGGCACGAGCGCTTCAAGTTCGGGAAAGAGAATAGTCACAAGCCTTGATACGGAGGTCTTGAGCTTTGCACGCTCGGAAACCTTGTCAAATCTGTATCTGGTCATTGACTTTAGCTCTTCGCTCTGATATAATGTATTTGTGTAGGGCTTTAGGTCTACGCAAGACATTAGCATAGAAGCAATCACGCGCGCATCTGCCTTGTCTGTCTTCGTTTTACGAAGTGTAAGGCTTTTTCGGTAAAGATTAGTGTGCAAAGGGTTCAGAACGTAGGTTGGCAGGCCGTTGTTCAACAGAAATCCCAACAGATTGTAGCTGTAATGTCCCGTAGCCTCGAGTCCTACTTTTATTATGTCAAAATTTTCGGTAACGGACTTGATGTTATCAAGCAGGATATTAAAGCCGTCAAGAGTGTTTGGGATAGTGAACACATCAAAGAGTACTGTACCTTCAGAATCAACAATAAAGCAGTCATGCTTGTCCTTTGCCACATCAATACCAACAACGATCATAATGATACCTCCAAAAATTATTGATGCTGTTTAGATCCACAGAGACTCTACGCTAATGTAACCTCGTTCTAAATAAACCGTCGGGCGGTATCTAACTGATCAACAAATTGCATAGAGACTGCGGTCGGAGCCTTTCGTAAACCGTCATACGGTAGGAAGATCAAACCAATCCACAGCATCTAAACAATATTATACCATAGTTCTTGGAGAGGAACTCTAAAAACTACTACTTTTATTATACGAGGAAGATAACGATGGAAGAAACAATGATACAGGAAAAAGGCAGTACACCTGTAACCGCAGGTGCTGTATTCAGGACCGCAGGCATAGTGATCGGTTCGGCGGCAAGCTTTTTGGTATCCTCTCTGATAGGCGGCATAATATGTCAAAAAGCAGGAATATCGGGGTATGCGGCACAGTTCACAACAGGTCTGGTGTCGTTGGCGTTTTATATAGTCATACTTATATTGCTGAAGAAGAAATGTGTGCTCACCACAAAGGGCAACGGCTTTTTCGGCGGACTGCTTACAGGGCTTTTTATGGTATATTCCAGCGTTGTGGCGCTGGCGAGCGAGCTGTTCGTATCGACTGAGGGCAAAACGGCAAAGATAGTAATGCCTTCGGAGCTGCATTTCGGGTCTGAACAGGTGTGGTGCATACTGGCTCTGTTTGTAGCCGCAGGTATCTGCGAGGAACTGCTTTTCAGAGGCATTATATTCAATGTCTTACGTGATCTTTTCGGCAGGAGCACCGTAAAAGGCACTGTCACAGCAGTGTTCGTTTCGGGCATCCTTTTCGGTCTTTATCATTTTCTTAACCTGACCGCAGGCATAGGTCTTGATGCTGTACTTCCACAGGTAGTGTCCACCGCAGGACTCGGAATATTCCTCTGTGCGGTATATGCAAGGTGGGGAAATATATGGATAACGGTCTTCCTTCACGCACTTATGGATATATGCGTGGTACTTCCCGGAAGTATGAAGAACAATGAAAATATAGTCGAATCCATAAGCAGCAATATGTCTGACCCAAGAAAGTACATAGGTTTCTTTATCTATGCCGCACTTGCCATATACCTGCTGAGAAAAGACAAAAGACCGCAGATGTTCACATACAGCGTCAGCGATGACCAATAATTTAAACGTCGATGATCCGTCTCAAATGCTACGGATATGCAATTAAAACAATCATAAACGGTATAAGGCGCATGGCAGAGTCTGCGCTTGAAAGACCGAAGATCACAGATTTATCGCGGAAGAATACGATCGATATAAACCGCGCAAAACAGGAGGAGCTATTATGCGAGAGATCAATGTCAATGAAGTAGAAGACCTTATAAGAGAACTTTGTATCAAGGCGAACCTTTATCTGCCCGAGGATATGGAGCAGTGCATAAAGGCAGGTGCTGAAAAGGAATGTTCACCCGTGGGCAAAAACGTGTTTGATGATATCATAGACAATATCAATGTTGCCCGCAATGAGACCATACCGATATGCCAGGATACAGGCATGGCTGTAATATTCATGGAGGTAGGTCAGGACGTTCACTTCGTGGGCGGCTCACTTAACGATGCCATAAACAAAGGCGTATCCCGCGGCTATATCGACGGCAGACTTCGCTGTTCGATAGTCAGTGACCCTCTTGACAGAGTAAATACAGGCGACAACACACCACCCGTGGTACACCTTAAAATAGTTGACGGCGATAAGGTCAATATCATGGTAGCCCCCAAGGGATTCGGCAGTGAGAATATGTCACAGCTGAAGATGATGACACCTTCCGTAACCCGTGAGGAGATAGTTGACTGGGTAGTTGGCGTATGCGCGAAAGCAGGTTCAAACCCATGTCCCCCGATAGTTATAGGCGTAGGCATTGGCGGCGATTTCGAGAAGTGCGCTTATCTTGCCAAGAAAGCCCTTTGCAGACCTGTCAGCGAGAGAAACCCGAAGAAGCTGTATGCTGATCTTGAAGCTGAGATACTGGAGAAGATCAATAAGCTTGGTATAGGACCCCAGGGCTTTGGCGGCACTCAGACCTGCCTCGCAGTAAATATCGAGGAAGCCCCCACCCATATCGCAGGACTTCCCGTATCGGTAAATGTGGGCTGTCACGTAACAAGACACGCACACGGCACTATATAATGACATAAACTGGAAAATCAAGCGGCCTTCAGCAGCCTCACCATAGGTGTGAGGCTGCTTTTTTGCCTTATATAGGCACTCCTGATTGTTAATTATTGTAAATTTATTTGTGAATATTTTTCATTGGATACAAAAACAAGACACACACATTGTATATGCATACAAAAACTAAGTTAATTATTTTTCTTAAATGGTCTAATGTTGACAACGGCGCATGACAGTGATATAATTATAGTAGATAAGTATCTATGCGTATAGAGATAATAAAAACACACCCGTTTTCATGGGATACAGGAGGTGAAGCAGATGAATGGTACAAATATGAAATATCCAATAGGCGAATTGGCTGAGTCTGCTTCTGCAGCTGTCCTGACGGCAGATGACCAGCGTTCTGAGAAAAAACAAGAACGCAACAGATCGATTATAAAGCTGTGTGCCATTGGCACGCTGATACTGATAGTGATCATCTTTTCTTCTATCGCGTGGTTTACTATGAATAGGGAAGTGGGGACCTCAGGGATGGGGGTGAAGGTGGCTCCTGCTCCGTTTGAACTTGAGGTCCGTGGCACAGACATTGAAAACGAAGACGATTTTTCAAAAGCTGATGATGAATATGATGATGGCGTGGATTTGGAAGAGCTAGATGCATATCAGACTGCCGGACAATATGGCAAGATAATCTGGAGAAAAACAGGCACCTCAGCTGACGATGGTCACTATCCTGATGGTTTATCACCTAATTCGCATGGCAAACTCACATTTTGGGTTGTTCCAAACAGCACAGGGACACTTGATATAGAATTCAAATTCAAGGTCAGATGTTTTATCGGAACATATACTCCTGCAGCAACAGAAGATGCAGACCCTTCTTTAAATAATCTGTTTGAAGTAAACGAGAGCATGGAGGTTACAGCGGAAAACGGATTGAAAGATGCGGCAGATCTTGCTAAGAAAAAAGATGCATTAAAATATATACAAAGCCACATCTTATTCTTCTCTGATTTTGACGGCACAAACTATTCGGGTTTTCTTGGAACAGGTCGGTCGATTAGATTCGGTGACTGTATAAATCCTTCAGCAGAGCCAAAAGCAAAGTATAATGCAGGAAATGCTGTGACTGTCACAGAGGGACAAAAATATCAGGTGACTATCTATTGGAAGTGGGCAAATACACTTGAGCAGATGATATTTGACAGCAATTCCCAATATAGAGACGATCCTTTGTTTGCAACATCAAACACAACGGATCGAAATGCAATATACACATATTTGAAAGACACCACTAATAACTCGGCTTTTTCCGGGGCATCAGACATTGAATCGCTTTTGACAACAATTCAAGGTGGAACAGATATTTCCACAGCACTTGCAACGCTTACGACCGCATATGATAATGCCGATCAGATAATAGGTAATAATCTGGATTACATTTTGATTGAGATGATTGCAGAAACTGCATCATAATCATTAAAGGAGGAGGTGCTATTATGAGCAAGGTTTTTAACAAGATAAAAAACTTGAAACTCAAAGAGAAAATACAGCTTATTATGGCACTTCTTTTAACGTTAGCAATAATAGTGTCAATTCCGGTATACGCATGGTTTAATCATCAAAGACAAATTGCAGAGCTTCAAAGGATTAAAACACCGGACTTGTTATATATCAGCGCTGCATATGCTGAAGATGTAAAGTACTTTCAAATACCGTCCATAGATGTCGCTGATGAAAATAACACTAAGCATCGGCAGGTGTTTCCTTTTGCTGTAGCAGGTGAATATGTTCCTGAGTTTACTCTTCAGCTTGCTCACACAACAAACATTCCATTCACATATAAAATATACGAGGCGGAATACTATGATACCGAGTCTGCCGCTAGAACAGCGATAAATACTAAAAATCAGAGTATTGCTGAGGAAGCTGATAAACTCTCATATGAATATGATGCAGTAAAGTACGATGTTAAAGCAAAATGGACGATGCTGGATGAGTACACATTATCTCAGCGAACATTAAACGCAGGTGATACTCTCTATTTGGTTAAAGGGAATCAGGTTTCCGGAAGCTATTTGAACAGTACAACTTCAGGAAACCGATTAATTGCAAGCAATAAATACCATCCGGAAACATATAAGGATGGGGACAGTACTTATGGTCAGGTACAAACATATGCTGAGCCGCTGTATTGGCAAAGCAGAAAAATATCAAGCGTCCCGAATCCTTCTGGATGGGGAGGAAATCCATTTTTCAAAACTTTTGTCATAGAAATATCCTGGGATCCGTCTGAGGTGCAGAATGATAAAGAGACGGATATGATTTATATTTCCGCTTACAGGGAATAGGCACTATTATCAATAATCAAAGAAAGGAGCAATGGCGCTGTGAAAAAGTCAATCCGGGCTAAGAAGTTTATAAAAAAACACTTAATCACAATATGGTTAGTTATAGCTGCTATTGCTTTCTGTGGGATTCTCGCTTATGCAAAGTTTAGTGATGGACAGAACTATACCAAGAGGGTTGTTTCAACAGGAACTAATGATAAGGTTTTATTTACTTCGAATTTGCTCAATACTTCAAATTCCGGACATCCGAAGTCTGTAACAAAAGGTTTTGCTGCTGATAGCTACTATGATATAAATATTTATAATTATGATAAGAATAAGGTATCAGCGTATTATCCTGGTACAATTAATTATACCTTAAGTGCTATGCTTGTTAAGCCTGATGCTAGTAGTACAGTCTATGATACTACAGTCACGGCAGACCTTAATGCATTAAAAGATGTTTTGATTGAAACACACGTCGATAATACAGACCCTGATAATCCGGTTACTACATATACTTATCACAAGATATACATATATCGACTGATTGACGGAACACCGGAAGATACGCCCATCGTAACGCTTGGCGCAATAGATCAAGATACAATGACCGCATCGTATGATTTAACGGGAGAACAGCTGGTGCCGGGAACATCTGGAAGTGCGGTTGAAAGCTACAGGGTGATTTTGCCTAAAGAAGTTATTGATTCAGATGTTCGAGTTAAGATCACAGCTCAACCGAACGGACACAGTGATCTTCCTTCATCGATAGGCGGAGTGTTTTATATTCAGTCTCAGAACATAGTTATTACAACAGGATGGAAAGGCGAATTTGTTGATAGCCGAACAAAAGCCCCGAGCGAATATGATGCATTTAATTATAGAATATCCGGAGCAGGAACGGCTAATAAGGTACTGAAGTGGAATAGTACTTATCTTCAGCCCAATAAGCAGGAGATAGCCGACCTTTTCGGTGACGGCTCGTTCTCAGCATCAACAAATCAAGAAACACACAGTTTTCCTTTAAAACCTGATGTTTATACTTATGATATCCAGTTTTATGTTAAGGATGCTGCAGCTAGAGAATATATCGATGGTTTGACATGGGAACAGCTGATAGCAGCTAATCTTGTCACCTTGGAAGATCCGCAATGATTTTCGGATTGCTTTGTTGGTAAAATGGAGTGATATAAATGAAAAAACGTTTTAGAAAAAACAAAATTAATAATATAAGAAAACGTATCATAAGCTCAGTGATAGTAGTTGCAATGCTTGTGAGTGACTGTCCTATGTCAGAACTTTCCAGAATTATTGGAAAAAAAGTGTCCTCGCCGTTTTCTCTTGAGGCTTCTGCTGCTGTAACATACGATAGGAGCGAATACACCAAGCATTACATAAATGAAGGGGTTGATACCGGTTACATACTCATCGAGTCATGGGATGATCTTGTTTGGTATTCTCAGTCGTATCACAATTATTCTCTTGGAACCGTATATACTACATCTGTAGAACACGAAAAAGATGTTCTGTTTATTAATTTTGGTGCGAGTCAGGGAAATAACTACAACCTTAACGGAAAGGGCTATGTGCCTATCGGTAATGATTTAAAGCCATTTGAAGGAAGAGTAGTGTTTTCCAACTCTTCTGCTGCTGATACATTTAATGTTCCTGAAGCGCTTTTTGGTACCATTTCTGAAACGGTTTCTATAAAAAATCAGGCTGAAACCGCCGTAAAGCAAATAAAGCTTACACGCACTGGCACAGGAAGCGGTGACGTATTATTTGCAAGAAAGGTAAAATCTGATGATGATAGCACCACTTGTGCGGAGTGGGACATAATATTTGACAAGTTCGATAATTCTTCAGCTATTTCATATGCCGGATTGATAGGTGAGATTGAGGCTGGTGCAAATGTTCAGATTACTTATGAGAACAATTCCATTTTGACAAAATCAAATCTTGAAGCAAATGCAACATCTTCCGATACAGATGGTAAGCCGGTAGATGCCGGTGCCATTTGTGGAAAAATGGGTGCAGGGGCATCCCTGACTGCGACTTATTCCGGCACAAATACAGATTATAACATTACATCAGCTAATGGAAACGCAGGAGGCCTTGTTGGTTCAATGGAGGTTGGATCTTCTCTGACAGTGACAACTTCTAATCTTCAGGGAGCTTCTGCTTGGGTATCTGCATCAAATGGTTATGCAGGTGGTATAGTCGGAAAAAATGACGGCGGTACGGTGACCATCACCCCATCATCCGGAACAACCTATACTGTTAGTCAGATAATACATGGAAAAGATGGCACAGGCGGATTATTTGGGTACTATGCACCACCATCATTAGCTACGGCAGAACTTGATATTAGCAATTATTCAGTAAATTGCAAACTTGAGCAGGCAGTCTCGGAAACCGGCATCGGCGTTGCAGGCGGAATAATAGGTGTTATTGAAAACGTTCCCGCAGACCCCACAGGAAGAGTAGGGGGCAGTTTAACAATTATAGGTAAGTCTGATGGTACTACTGTTGTAACCTCCACTCATGTTTCGCAAATAGATACCGTAACAGGTAAAGATACCGGTTATAAGGCTGAAGCATATGGTGGGCTTATCGGTTCTTATAAAGCAAGTGATACCAGTTACTCTTTGAACATTAAGGATGTATCTACTACACCTACAAATACTCTTGCTGCTTCTGTTTATGGCGGAGGTATCGGTAAAATCATCGATGCATCGTATGTAAAGTTTGAAACCTTTAAGCTCAATAGTGCAGCAGGTGATCGTTCAGGAACATTTGGCGGGTTAGCGGCAGACAGTCCAAATGGATATATTTATGCAGATGGTTCAACAACAAATTCAAATTGTACAGGTATTGTAATTGGCAGTTCAGTGATTGACGGATTTACAGGTGGCGGTCTTGTAGGAAACCTTGGTGACGGAGTTCTTGGAATAAAGGGCATGATTAATGTTTCAAATGCAAAACCTACTGCTGACGATACTAACGGTCATCTTGTCGGAACACGTGACAACGCTCTTATCTATGCTGATGGAACTCCAAGCTACACCATGAGTAACATAGAAGTCGATAATGTTGGCTCTTGGGGCGATATTGTTGTTATTGACGGTACTAAACTGAAAAAGAATGCAACGTTAGATAATCTTAATGTGTTCAGTGAATCCAATCATATAATTACGATTGATAGTGTAACTCCTACAGCGATCGCAAATGCGGCGGATTATGCAAAGGCATCACTTCTCTACCAAATTGAAGTTACAAAGAATGATTTTATTGCCAATGCTTCGAGTTTAACATCGAGTACTTCTGCACCATTAAACCTTACATTTGGAGCAGATATCAATCTGACTGGAACTGGTCTTCGCGGAATAACCAGAGACAATGGAACCGACAGGGTTTCATATTCAGGTACGATCTCCGGCGGACATACGATTACTCTGGATATAAAGAATGTTGGCGGAAGCGACAGACCTGTCTATAGAAAGAAATACATCGGAATGCTTGGAATAGCAGATACCGTAACGATCAATAACACCACCTTTAGTGGTACTATTCTAAGCAAAAATGAAAGAACCACTGATAAAGACACCATATGTTATTTGGGGTCAGCTGCCGCACAGATTAAAACAAGCTTTATCGCATCAAATTGCAATACAGCAAGTGGACTTAGTATAACTATGACTGGTTCAAAAGATGTTATTTCTGGCAGGCTGATAGGTGAAGCTGAGAGTGCTATTGGTACAATAACAATTTCTGGTAGCACATATGATGGAAATATTACCGGAAATAACAAAACGACTGTAGGTGGTACTATCGGCAAAATTGCCGGTGCTGCAAGCGGAGCTGTTTGGTCATTTAATGGTATCACTCTAAGAGGCAACGTAAAAGGAATACAACATGTCGGAGGCCTTATTTCTGATGTTGAAGGTAGCGGTAATGCTACGATAAAACTTGGCAATTCTTCAAGTGTAGTTGCTGATAATAATCTTCATATTGAAGGAAACAGCAGTGACTCAATGGGAGGCCTGCTCGGTTATAGCTGGTCAAAAGCAGATGTGGAAGTCACAGATGTTGTAGCTTCCGGTCATCCTACAGTAGAACAAAAAAGCAGTGGTGGAGCTGCTGGCTTAGTTTATAGCGCTACAGGTCATTGGACTATTACAAAGCTGTACCTCGGCTATACTGACGCAGAAGAAAACTCTCATGCGATCAAAATGCTTACCGGTACGGCTGGTTCTGTGGGCATGATCGTTAACAAAGGTAAAATAAGCAGTGACGGTATTTATCTCGAACTGCCTTCGGGATACGATTATAAACTTGCATATTATACTGCTGAAACAGAAGGCTCTGCTTTCAAATCTGGTGGTGTGTTTGATGAGATCTGCGCATACAGTGCTTCATCTAAAGATGCTATAATGAACAACGGTCAGGGTATTGTTTCTATTAGCACGACCGGTCTGACAATGTCAACAACAGCGTCCGACAGCTTGAGTTATAAGAATCAGACTGTTCAGGGTAAATATAAAAACGGAAATACAAGGTATTATTACAATTTGGATACTATTGATAAAGATAACACTCTATCTTCAACTGCTTATGCTAAGAAACTAATGAGATGGGGTGTACGTCAGTATGCCTGTGGAAATATCCAAAAGCATTTCCCCGATCCTTTCAGCAATAATACTATTCCTTCAGGAACATACAATATGCAGGGTTATAGCTGGTATCCAGTTACACCTCTTAACGCAATGACGGTAAACGGCACGTTTACTTTCTATAATAAGGAATTTGACGATTGCGAAAAAGTCAAGGGAAAGCACGCAAATATTTCAGATGCTAGCAATAAAAACATCTGGTCACCGCTTGAGGCTGATCAGCATTACATGATGCAGAACGGCTTGTTTTATGATGTAAATAAAAATATAACAATTGATGCAATCACACTTGCGGGTACTATCGGTGCAGTTGACAGTACCTCCGGTACCGGTGCGCTTGTTTACGGAAATGTAAAAGGAACTTCAACAGCCGTTACAACTATAAGCAATTCCGGAACGATTTCTTTAGCAGGCATCAGAGTATGGAATTTGAGTACTTATCCGGACTATGCGCCGCTACTTATCAATAAAGCAAGCGATTATGTTACATTTGATATTAAAAATGTATCAACAACGGATGCATATAAGAGAACAACGACAGGTGAATCCCCTGTTACAACGACGATAGATGCCGCAACAAGTCTTATTGGTAAAGCCGGAACACGTGATACAGTCACCACAGACAGCAGCGGTAACCAAATACCGATAAGTCAGGGAATTACCGTCAGTTTCTCTGCAATTAAGCTTGACGGTAGAAATGCTGAAGAAGTTTCTGCCTATGGTACTACACCTGATCGTTATAATACTACAAAATCAATATTTACAAGGGCAACGCTGCTTGAACAGTTAATTGGTTCAAACGGCATATATAACTATACATTTGATGAGGACTGGGGTACGGGAACTCCTCATAAAGTTACTTATGGTAAAGAAGTAGGTTATACAACACAGGAACAGTATCCTAATCAGGAATTGTGGTATAAAGACGAAAAAGCAACCGGAGGCAAATCGAGATATACTCATCCTGACGCTGCGCCGCTCGATTCAGGTTCCACACGGTATACAGGTTTTGACTCATTCCGTCCTTATGTAGCAAGTGTAAGCACAAAAGCTGATATAGATGATAAGACAGGGTTTAAGTACCAGCTTATGGTCAACCATCAGCCTTCGGACAAGATAGCCGGGTGCGGTACTTATAACGATCCGTATATTATTACAAGCGCATCAGATCTAGTTACCATTTCAAAGTTTATAAACAGTAGTTCCAACCTTAATGGTACGATAAACTATGATGTTGATAAAGACGGATGGTGCGATTCTACAACGGTAGGTGAGACAACGACTCTTTATACAGAGCATTTTGAATACACTCTCAATGGAACTTCAGCTGCTACCTGCTCAGGACAGTCTAATGTTACAGCTGATGATATGAGAAAGTATCTTGCAAGCGCATATTATCAGATTCGTCTGTCAGGAGCTAATCAGCTTGTACTTACTTCTTCGTCAGGTTTCGTTGGCCTTGGCACATCGGATATTCCCTTTTCCGGTGTTATTGACGGCGGACAGAATTCAACAACTACAATCGTAAATGAAACCCAGTACCCGCTGATTAACTACAGCGGCGGTTGTGTTGTAAGAAATCTAATCGTAACAGTTAATGAAACAGTTACCCTTGACGACGCGACAGATTCATATGATTATATTACGGGAGGAAAATCACACGGCGCTTATGGTGCCATAATTGCTGTCGTTGAAGGCGGCGATAATATAATCGATAATACACAGGTTACATTTGGCACATCTGTTATAAATGCAAAGGGTAAGAAAGCACAGTTCCAGCCGATCGGTGGTTATGTTGGTGTTGTTGTTAATGGCGGTGTTATATTCAGAAATATGACATCAGGCAACATTAGCGGTATTTCCAGTTCAAATGTATCAGCAGTACAAGGAGGCAACTGGCCTCAGATTAATTATTCTGACGGGAAAGCTATAGATACCACAGCCAAGCTGTCTGAATATACCGTTAATATGACTCAGCCAAATAATTTGCTTTGGCTCTATGTTAATCCTATTATCGGCAGGGTTATTAACGGTTATGCCGTGAACATTGCCTCCGCTTATCATCCTGCTTATTCAGACTGCATTATGAATAACGGTAATAAGAGTTATTCGATAACGGATATTTCTTTGTCAGGTGGTTCGTTAACAATTTCCGGATCAAATCTGACTGTTCCAAATGGTCAGGCGCTGTTCTTGACTTCCGTGATCGTAAACAGCGGCATGGGCGCAAATAATACGCTTGGCTATGCAGATACATATACTAAACGTACTGCTGATTATAACAATGTGGGATCTAATGCTGTGGCATATACTTTATGTTCGGATTTCAATACCTATGCAAAGAATGATACAACAACTGGTACTGCGTATATTATTGATAATTTTGCAACCGATGGCAGTACGCTCGGAAGTGGAGGACCATGGAATATTACGCTAACATCGAATGGATCGTTTGTTCTTCCTGATGGCTTCAGAGGTATTGGAAACTTTTATCAGAATGATACGAAGTATCTTCTGAATGTCAGCGATTTTAACGGTAATGGAGAAACTATAACTCAGAATACCTATTTCTATACATATGACGACGGTAGTGGTAAGTTTGATACAGTATATTATCCTAACACAGGTATTGAGGGGGCAGCGTCATATAGTAGTACAACAGACGCTGGAATAGGCTTATTTACCAGGCAGGTCCAAAACGGAGCAAATTATTATGATTTTAAACTGTCCGGAACACTTAAAAGCGACGTTATAAATCATAAAACTGGTGTACACGTTGAATATACAGGAAATACTAAAACTGCTGGCTCTATAGTTGATGCTGGTAATTCTGATCTAAAACAAGTATTGTCAGCAGGAATGTTATTTGGTAATTTTTCAGGAGCAGGAGCTAAAGGGGTTAGTAATTCTGCACCAACCTATATAACTAATGTTGCACTGGTAGATATTGATGTTAGCGCGGCCAAAATGGCAGGTGGAATGATTGGTATTGTACCTATTGGTGCTGCTAATACAGACGGTTTTACAAATATGGAGATAGAGGTTAATTCCAGCACTTATAATTCATATGGCATAAAGGTTCATGGAGGACTAAGTTCAGCCGGTTTAATCGCAAGATATCAGCAAGGTATCTGTAATATTGATTTCCATGGGAACAGATTCGATATAAACGAAATTGTGAGCGACACAAAGTCAAATACAGATAACTATTATTATGGTGTCGGGGGTATTATAGGAACACTTAGAGCTGATAGAAATACCCCAGCAAGCCCTGTTACAATAAAAAATGTTACGTTGGGTGATAAAAATGCTACAAAAGCTATTGAGGTTAAATGTTCAGAGAGCGGATGCGGCATAAATGCCGGTGGATTGATCGGCTCACTTAACAGAGCTTCGGCGACAATGGACAATTGTCATGTGTTCAATGTTTCTGTATCTTCCAATGGGTCTTCAACTCATGTTGGCGGCGCTTTTGGCCATATGCGTACACAATGTAACGTTACTGTAATAGATTCCTCAATAGAATCAAATGACACCGCAAAAGCAAGTATAACAGGTAATGGTTATGTTGGCGGCTTCTTGGGCAACTCTCCGATAACCGGTGATCAGGCTCGAACATTTATCGTGGAAAACAGTAGGATCAAAGGGTATACGATATCCGGAAATATTTCCGGCGGTATTGTAGGTGATAGAGCTGCTATTAACGCTACCTATTATCTTACCGTTAACAATTTTTCAATTGAAAAATGTACTATCAAAGGTGATACATATGCCGGTGGTTTGGTTGGCTATTTACATCATCCGTTGAGCGGCTATAACATTTTGGCAAAGGATTTAACTTTTGAACCTCATACTGAAGGCGGCACTATTGCCAATCTTGGTTATTTAGTAGCGAAAAATGATAGTGTAATCAAATTGGTAGGTTTTTCTCGTCAGGCTGATTCTTCATCAACGATGGTTCAGGCTATGACCGGCGGAAGCAACGCTACAAATTATGGCAATGGCGGATATGTTATCTTTGCTGATTATATGGGTACGGCATCGTATAACAACAGCACCTTTACTCCGGGGGAAAACTCGAAGAATGCTTTTTCAGGCATGACAAGCAGTACAAATGTAACGCCTTATGCTCCTTATGTATCGACGAGCCCGTTTGCAAATATTGCAAATTATAACTCTGTCATGCAGTATCTGCTAAGTGATGGCGCAAGCCCGCTGACGAGTGCAACATTCGGTCGTTCTACACAAGCTTTTGCCAAGATTTATGATGATATTGCCAATAACAATAATGGCTACTATGAGATACCAAAAGCATATCTTGATACGGAGGATGAGTATAAGTCGTATACTACAAAAATCTCATCATTTAAAACTGAAATGGGCGACAAGCTTGCGAATGGAATAGATTTTCCTGTGCTTGTGCTTGATAAAATTAACAAAGGTGAGATGACTGATTTTATAAATCACTATATAAATCTACTTACAAATACGTCAAGCACATATAATTTTGCAACAAGTGCTAATAGTACAATATACGATGTTGATATTTACAAGGTTATATTTAATGCTGCCGGTGATGAGATAAGCACTATTACAGATGTAGACACCTGTCTTAAAGTTAATGCTGGAACAAATGCAACTGCCCAGTTCTATATTGAATCCGATGATACGGATACAGCTGCCTCGACAGCACAGTTTACTCTGATGGATGTTAAGTTTATGAATCCTTCGGCTACGGGAACGGTTGCATATCATCTATATATTCCCTGTTATGTCAGAAAGCTTCTTGAATACGATTTTGATATCCATATAGATTCAGGAACGACCTATGACATAAACAAATATACTCAGCTCACTGAAAATAGTCTTGTTGAGAATATCGGAACACCTATAACTCTTGAATTTGCATTTACCTACCAGCGTAATGCTCAGGAATGGACGGAAGCGGTCAACGGCGGAGACTCACTTCTCTCTAATTATCCTAAGAGTTTACTATTTGACAACTCAACTACTGTAACATCTGGATCAAAGCCTCAATTCTCGTCCACAACCAAAATGGTTCTTATTGATACGCAGAATTCTTCAAAGGCATATTATCTTGATGGACTCAATAATACTTCGTTCACTCCATCAGGGGATTACAGAACATTGAACTTCAGTAGTTTTGCTGATCTTAATAGTACTGGATTTACGCCTGTAAGTTTCAATGATATGTTAAATGTTTCTGTAACGCCAAATTCATCCGGAACGCTTGTGCAGGATAATAACAATGCTATTGTTAAGGACACTACAACGGGAACAAAATATAGACTGGCGACTGATGCAGATACCGCTCTTACAAAATACACTGCAACTGTCACATTCAAAAACGAAGGAGATACAGCTCTTTCCGAACATTATTTCCTGACAATATATACTCCGTATTCAACTGCTGATGTTGTTTACCATTATGTTGTTCAGGCAAATAAAGATCTCGGAACCGATCCATATCCTTCAAGAATTACGTCAGAATCAGAAAGCAACGTTGTTCATTTGTATACAGGCTATATTTATAACAACCATGTGTATATCGATAGTCTCAAGGTTGGTGGAGTAGAAAACTATGAGGAAATAACAGCAGAGAACAACTCCATCGAAGCGAGTATTCATGCAACTATAGGACTTACTTCTTCTGGTGAAGAGAACATCAGATCTACCTTATCGGCTACCACGCCGCCTGACATTTTCCAGAGTTTTCTGATAAAACTCAACAAGGATGGAAATGTTGGACTTGCTGCGGCAAGTTCGGTTACAGTAGAGAATTATAGAATTGGTAATAAGCTTGTGACTGACTCTACCATGAACCCGTCGTGGACTAGTGCTGAATACACGGATATGCGCATACCTAATTACATTGAAATGAGAAATGGTGTCCCTCTTGCACGATCTCTTTCTGAGATTCCTGCTAATGGAACGCTTAACGTTTCAGCGAAAGCGACCATTACCTTTGATAATGACAATGGTGATATCACTGCTCAGTTCTTCCCGCAAACGGCTGAAAAATACACAACGCTCATTGCTTATTCAAATATTGCATCAAGTAGCGAGAATACGGCTTCGAGTAATGTTTCAGCGTATGCTGATACCACGGTCGGAGGAACCAAACCTCAATATTATACAAAGATTGAAGAAAAGGCAATACTGAATTATGATGCGCTTGATGTTCCGGCAGACGGAAGCAATTTGCCGCAGCTTGGAATTAATGCCAATGATCCAAATGACATTAAGAAGCTACCTGCACCTATAAAAACGGTAGCATCATATAATGTTGAAAATTGTCAGTCAGCATGGCAAGTGGCCAATTTCGTCAAAATTGAAATTGAATTGAAATCAAAAAATGATGGATATACTGCACCTTTAGGTATTTTTGATTACATCCAAGAAAGCACGTTTACAATATTTGATGGTGAGATTGATTCCGATGATATAATAACAACTGGGACTACTGCGAACAAATTGATTTATATTATTGACAAGACTGATTTGGAACAGTTTTATAATGATAAGGTATATCGTATTCCAATTGATTTCAATGTTTACTCTGGAAGCGGAGCAAGTAATAATTTTGAATCGGTAAATAAGCAGTATTCTAATTATGGTATATTCATAAAGGTGTCAATGCTTCAAGCGGCGGATTCCGAATCAGCGGTAAGTGGAACAGAACCGGAGTATAATAACAACAATTTTGTTAAGTATACAAATGCTAGGATATACCTTGAAAAGGTGAATCCAAACAAATAGGAGTAACCTACACACCATTGTCCCCTAAAACCCAATCCATCCTCACAGGGCATACAGGGGATATAGGGTGTGTGGCGAGATAGGTAAAACTCCTGTCAAAAACTCAAAGCTTTGTCAAAGGATGACCCGCCTTTCCCCCAATCCCTTAAATTTTCCCCTGGCCTTAACCCGGCAAATCCAATGAAGTGGAGAGTATTAAGAAAGAAGCCGCAGGTTTATGTAGAAAAAGGTAAAGGTAAAGTGGTAGAAAACAAGTAATGAATATCACCGAGTATTAAAACAAATTAATATTTCCTAATAACACCCCAGGGGAAGAGAAGAGTAATACTTTTCTACTTTACCCACCGGGGTGTTATTTTATATAGTAGGGCACTTTAGTAGTGTAAATGGGTAAGCGTATAACCCCCAGCACCTACCCCACCGAAGTCTAATAAAGTATAATAAACTCCAAGGAACACCATGAAGTAAATTGAATAATCCAAATTGATCCATGGAGTTCATTGGAGACGATTAGACAAGGAGGTAACAGGTATGGACAAAACAACATCCATCACAACAATCAAAAAGAAATGCAGCTTCAGGAATGGTCTGCGCAGATCAAAGCACAGCAGGCAAGCGGTCTGACGATCCGGGAATGGTGCAAAGAAAATGGGATCAAGCCAAACACGTATTACAACCGCCTAAGAAAAGTTCGTGAAAAGTATATCGAAAATTCTCCGACCATCGTTCCTGTATCAGTTCCTTGCTCAAACGAAAATATCCGCATTGAGAAAAACGGACTTCAAATATCTCTTCCGGCAGATATATCTGCGGACACTCTGACCGCTTTGGTGCATGAGCTATGCTGAATGATCTGGCAGCGGACGCACAGGTCTATCTTGTTACGGGATACACCGACCTTCGACGCGGGATAGACGGACTTGCGACTATCGTTCAGGCTCAGCTTCGACTTGACCCGTTCTCGAAAGCATTGTTTTTGTTCTGCGGCAGACGTTGTGACCGCATCAAAGGTCTGCTGTGGGAGGGCGATGGTTTTCTGCCTGTTCGTACAAGCGCCTTGACAACGGAAGATTCCAGTGGCCGCGCAGTGAGACCGAAGCAGTAATGCTCACATCTCAGCAAATTCGCTGGCTTCTGGAAGGCTTGAAAATAGAGCAGCCGAAGGCTATCCGTGAGGGAAAGCCGGGGGCGCTGTATTAAGGCAATACTTACCGAATATTCAGAATATGTGCTTGAAAAGCCCCTCTTTTCGTGGTATCATTAAAGTATCATAACGAACGGAGGGGTGCTTTATGTCCGAACCAAATATGACATCGGAAATTGTATCGCTCCGTAATGAAAACGCTGTTCTCAAGGAAGAACTAGCACTTGCCAATCAGCAGTTAGCGTGGTTCAGAAAGCAGATATTCGGAAGAAAAACAGAGCAGACATCTGTTGTTATGGAAAAGGAGTTCGGTGTTCAGCTTTCCATGTTCGGAAACAATGAAGAAAAATCCGCAGCTAAATCTGCCGAAACAATTACTGTTCCCGAACACAAGCGCAAGAAAAAACGCACTCACGATGAATGGATGAACAATCTGCCTGTAAAAGAAGAACATCACAAAATTGACAACCCGGTATGCGAAATATGCGGCGCCGAAATGGAAGAACTGACTCCCGAAAAGGCTTACGATGAACTTATATTTACGCCGCCAAAATATCATATCCGCAGGCATATAGTACATAAGTACAAGTGTCCCGAGTGCGGAGAAAAGCCCGAAGAAAGGGACGAACCTTGTCATATCATCCGTGCGCCATATCCTCACGCTATGATCCCGGGAAGCTATTGCTCTCCCGAACTTCTGGCTCATATCATCTACGAAAAATATGCAAAGTCAGTACCTCTGCACCGTCAGGAAAAGGACTTTAATTCCAAAAACATACCTCTGCTCAAAGCGACTATGTCTAATTGGGTAGGCACTGCTGCCGAAAAATGGTGTTTGCCGATTGTGGAGAAAATGCATGAGACGCTTATCGCAGGGCAGATGATCCATGCCGATGAAACGACCGTTCAGGTGCTTCACGAGGAAGGCCGAAAGCCTACCACGACATCAAGAATGTGGGTCTACTGCAACGGCAAAATGAATGACAGGAGCATCATCATTTTCGATTATCAGCCGACACGAAAGGGTGAGCACGCCTCGAATTTCCTGAAAGGATTTATCGGCTATCTTATCTGTGACGGATACGATGCCTACAATGCAGTCGAGGGTGCTAAGCGATGCGGCTGTATGACTCATGCAAGGCGTGGTTTTATTCAGGCTCTTCCGAACGACCAAAAGCTGCACAGCACTTCTGTTGCGGCAAAGGCAGTAGAATATTTCAACAAGATATATCACGAAGAAAATCTGCTTGCCGACAGCTCCACAGAATACAGATATAAACAGCGCCTTGTGAAGGTAAAGCCTTTGCTTGACGAGTTTTTTGCGTGGCTTGAAAATGTTCAGGTCAGTGGTAAGGGCAAGCTGACAGATGCAGTAAGATATGCGTTGAATGAACGGAAATATCTTTACACGTTTCTTGAAAACGGAGACGTGCCTATCGACAACAACAGAGCCGAAAACGCAATAAGACCGTTTGCGTTAGGCCGAAAAATTGGCTGTTTTCAAATACAGCAAACGGAGCCAGATCAAGTGCAACGCTGTATTCGATCATTTCAACTGCACAGGCGAACGGTGTTGATGCTGAGAAATACCTGACCGAGCTGTTTTCACAGCCTGCGGGGACGATATTATTACCATGGAGGGAAGAAAATGAAACTTAGTAATGAAGATGCAAAGCTGTTTTATGAACTGTTTTTTCCACTGCTTGACTATGTGAACAGAGAATATCATATACTTCCTGAGGAAGATTATTTCGGGCAAGGAATGATCGACCCACAGGACGCTGCGGAGGTTGCCCACTTTTTATGGGAACGGACATGGATCATTGATGATTATCTTGAGCGATCGGATCTGCCCGAAGAACACATGGAGATACTTAAAAGCTGGAAAGGGTGCATCACCGGCAGATTTATCATTGAGCGACATTGGAAAAAGGGATCGGTATTTATATCGATCGATGACAATTCTGTTTTCTTGTAAACGGCATTGTCAGCAGTTGGGAGGAAATGCTGAGAAATGCACCGATGCCAACTTTGCTTGATGCAGCGCTTCTGCCATTTAAAAATGCGATCATTTCCGATGGCCTGGTATCTGTTATGCCGATCATATTCGGTCCGAACAGCAAAGCTGATTTCAAAGAAATATACATGGACGCAAAGAGAAATGGAGAAATCAAAGCCAGAATATGATGTTACGGCCGGGTGTTATCTGCCCGGCTGTTTGCTTTTATGATGCGGGGGGTTATACGCTTACGTAAATGGGTGGAGTACAAGGGGAGGAATTTCTGAAATTCCCCCATTGACTGCTGAACGCCACAGCCCTTATAATAGAACTTGCCCTTTCTGCATGGATTACGGAGAGAGTACCTTATTCATTAGTGACTCCTTTTCTTCGGCTTCTTGTCTACCTTACAGCTGATGACTGATTGTAAAGGAAGTTCCGCTCTTCTCTGAGAATATCGGTGCGAAGATACCGGAGCTGGATATCACAGCTCTGCCCCGTGATCAGGGCGAGCTGGACAATATGGATGATTATGGAGATACATATGAACCCGAAGACCCGTCAGTTTTGGCGGGCTTTTTTGATCTGGATAAAGGAGGTGTCGGCGATTGAGGTTTAATCCACACGATTATCAATCGTTCTGTATTGAATATATCAAAACACATCCCGTTGCAGCCCTTCTCCTGGACATGGGCCTGGGAAAGACTGTGATCACACTGACTGCTTTAAATGATCTTATATTCGATGACCTTCTTGTTTCCAAAGTTCTGGTCATTGCACCGCTTCGGGTATCCCGCGATACCTGGCCTGCAGAGGTGAAAAAGTGGGATCATCTGAAAGACCTGGATATTTCCGTTATCGTCGGCGACTTAAGGACAAGAAAGGCGGCAGTAAGTGCTTCGGCACAGGTTTATGTCATCAACCGGGAGAATATCAAATGGCTGGTGGAATATTACGAGAAAAACGGACTCAGATGGGATTTTGACTGTGTTGTTATCGACGAACTGAGTTCATTCAAGAACTACCAGTCGCAGCGTTTCAAGTGGCTGAGGAAGGTCAGACCTTTCGTTCATAGGTGGATAGGCCTCACAGGAACTCCTACCTCCAACGGCCTCATGGACTTGTGGGCGGAGATCGGTATTCTTGACGGTGGCGAGAGACTTGGCAGGTTTATCGGACGTTTCCGTGAAAGTTATTTTAAGCCCGGTTCCATGAATCCGAGTACAGGTGTTTTGTTCTCATACATTCCCCGCCCCGGAGCGGAAGAGCAGATATATGACAGGATTTCTGATATTACCATATCCATGAAGGCACTTGACTACTTACAGCTTCCAGATTGTATCTATGTAAATCATGAGGTGGAGATGAATGACCAGGAGCGAAGGCTTTATGATCAGATGAAGCGTGACCTCATAATTCCAACTGATGACGGTGACATTGATGCTGCGAATGCGGCATCGCTTTCCAACAAACTGCTTCAAATGGCTAACGGTGCTGTAATGCAAGGCTGGAACCAACCGTTATAAACTGATAACAAAAAACGAGATACAGACAAACTCTGTATCTCGTTTTGTTATATGCCGTATATTTTCTCATCACCTTTTATCCCTATCCACTTTTTGAATACTGCGCACATGATCTTTTGCATTCATCACAAGCATAAATGCACATACAGCCGTCAGTAATAAAGGCACCGCAACAAACACCGCGCTCAGCCTTATGCCGCGGGTGATCATTATGATTATGGCTATGGTGTACCCGCAGCAAAGCATCTCCGAACCGAATAGTATCATGCCCCTGAGTATAGCCTGCTTTTTCTGTTTGTCGGTGTAATCCGCCACCATTGTCAGAGTTTCTTTCACATCCTTGTTCATGTCCTCACTCTTCCTTTCTCCGTTCAGCAGTTCACGGATGTCGATACCGTAATAGTCAGCCAGTTCGATAATAATACTGATGTCCGGCATAGTCCTGCCGTTTTCCCATCTTGAAACAGACCTCGATGAAACACCGAAGACCTCGGCAAGCTTCTCCTGAGATAGTCCTTTCTCATTCCTCAACTGTTTAAGGAATGCCCCGATCTTAACCTGATCCATAGTGACCTCCTTTCTGTAATATATGATAGCATATCATCTGCCAAAATACCACGACATAGAGTGAGAACTGCCGCTTTTCCCGTGTCTGACAGATGTGTCCTGTTAGAAAAATTATAGCATACAGGCGGTTTTATGTCAATAAAAAGGGGCTGCAACAGCCCCTCCTCCGGTAGTTATCATAAATATTCTTTACGGACACTGCCCTTACGAGCGGTGCCTTTTGTTTATCAATACCCGTGTTCGGGGTAGGACATATCAAGTTCGAGGGTACCTTTTATCTGAGCTGATTCGTATGTTTCATCCCAGCTCAGATGTTCAAACAGGAGTTCTTCGTCAAAGCAGAATTCTTCCAGTTTTATGGTGCCCTCAAAATTGTTGCAGTCTATGGCGTACATATAACATTTTCCTCCGCCGCCAAGATCAAGTTTGCGTTTGCCTTCTCTTGCATAAACGTGGAATCCGTATTCCAGATCTGCTGTGTCTTTTGAAGTTTCAGTTGCGATTATCAGCCTTGGCATAATACCCAGCATATTGTCCTTTACTTTATAATAGTAGAATGTTATATCTCCGTTAGTCTCCGTGAATTTTTCGTATCCTGCTATATCATCACCCGTTTTGTATCCCTCAAAAAAGCTGTCATCCATATCGTCTTCGCTTATTGTGCGTATGTGTATCAGTGATTCACCGTCAAATCCGCCGTGAGATCTTCCTGTTGAAACGATGTTTTTGCCTACAAAAATAGCAAACACTATGACCAACAGTGTTGTTACTATGCTAACACATATCATAGTCACCAGTATAAATACTATGGGCGGCATCATTGGTCTGCCTTCTCTTTTGCCTGATATATTTCCCTTCGCAAGTCGTTTGTTTATCTTTCTGCGGTAATAAAACATATATATAAGCACTGTTATGCCAATCACCAAAGGTGCCACAAATATTACTGCCAAGATCGGTGTCATGATCGTCAGCTCCTTTCTTTATATTCCCAGGAATTCCTTGAATATGTAATAGTATGTTCTTGTTACATCGACTTTGCTGCCGTCTGTAAGGGTGAGAAGATATTTCTGTGACAGGGCAGGACGTATGCTTTTTATATGGTGTACTGCCACTATCGCTGAATTGCTGACCCTTATGAATTCCTTCGGATCAAGTATCTCTTCAAGACGGCGCAAACGTTCATTGAGTTTGTATTCCGAACCTCCGCTGTATGCTATTATGTCGTGAGCAAAACTTTCGATATGAGTGATATCCTTAACATCCAGCCTGAATATATCCTCACCCTTTCTGCCTATAAGATGTTTTACACAGACATTGTTCTCTGAAAGGATAAGATCAGCAGTATCATCTATCTCTATGCCTGCTGCAGAAAGCTGTTTGTAGATCATGGAATAATTTTTTTCACTGACCAGCAATCTGATCTTCATTTCGCTCCGCCTCCCCGATTTATTGATAAGCGCTTATCTTGTACACATTATAACCGACAAGGTGCAAAAAATCAATAGCCTGTGCACAACTTACGCACAGGCAGTCATAATACGCATATACGGGATAACGGAATTACAGGCAGATAAGGGCACATAGAAAATTCTTGTATAAACTGTACTACGTGCTAACGTTAGCATTGTGCAAATATACAAAAAACGATTCGTTGTTTTGTCGGCATTGTTCATAACGAGGAATTTTTATCACAAATGTGTTTTGCCTCTTTACAAGCTGTCCGCAGTATGATATAATTCGTGATACAGAAAGTTAGACAGTTCAAAAAATAAGACACCACCCGCAGGTGAAGGTGGCAGGCACATGGTTTTGCCGAACGGAGGATAAACAGAGTATGAAAAAACAGATGGTACTTACAGCGGTATGCTGTGCGCTCGCCCTTGCAGGCTGCACAAAGACCGCTATGCTGAATGAGAATGAAAAAAGTGCTGCAGCTAATGATATAATACTGGCTACCGAGGCAGAGGATCTGACCACAGCAGATCAGGATTCCTCACACGAGGGTTTTGCTGAGATACCCAATGATGCCGAGGATCCATTTGACCGCGTGATAAGATCCATAGACAAGAACTTCCCCAAGGAGAAGAAGAATGTAAAAAGATACTACGGCTATCTCGGTGAGAAGCAGGTAGACGGCACCCTCTGCTATGTGTTCGCGGTATACGATGAGAAAGACGGAGAACAGCAGGCTGTTACCACAGCAGCTATAACCTCTGACAGCAGCAGAGTATACGCACTTAACTCAGAATCCGGTCAGTTCTGGCTGCTGGAACAGTTCAGCGACAGAGTTCCTGTTGATTACAGCTGGACTTTTACAAAAGCCCCCGATCAGTCAGCAACTGATGAGGAATAATACAGCTATATATTTATAATAGTATACCCCCGTGAATGTGTGAGAGCTTCGCGGGGGATCTTTTTTGTATAAGTCCGGGACAAGAGATAAGGCGGCACCAAATATAACGTAAAATCGGCGCCGTTAATGGGAGATTTCGGTATTTAACACTATTGAAAAAGCTTCGGCGGTATGATATAATATTTATGTATGATTTTTTTAGGAGAGGTGTTGGTCCACATGAAGCGGGAAGACCTGCTGGACTTCAATTTTGACTGGCACGACGACAGTACCTTCAAAGAGGCGCTGAATGAATCGGGTCTGTCCGAAAAGGAAAAGATACGTCTGCGTGACGAGCGTATGCGCAGGCTTGAACTTGAGGCGCTGAAGGAAGAGTCCGGCGGATACGACGACTACTATGATGACGATACCGCGGAGGAAACTGCCGCCGAGGATGATATCCCTGCGGAGAAAAAAACTGAAAAAGCTAAAAAGAAGAACGCTGAGGACAACAGCGTTATTGTTTCTATAAAGGAAGATTACCCCATACGCAAGATCGCTGTGGCACTGATGATGAGCGTATTCATAGCGATACTGCCGTACATATCCTATCTGCATTATCAGTCGCTTACAAACCTTACCGCCAAATATTTTTCGTCTGAAAAGGGCAAGATAACAGACTGGTTCCTTTTCCAGAAGGAATTCTGCGTGGTGCTGGCGGCGGTGATACTGTCAGGGCTGTTCATGGTGGATGAAGTGTTCTTCGAAAAGCACTGGAAGGATATACCACTAAGAAAAAAGAGTATGCGGTTACCCGTGATACTTACGGGTGTATACGCACTTCTGCTGATAGTATCAGGCATAGCATCGGAACACAAAGAACTGGTACTGATGGGCATAGTAAAGCATTATGAAGGCTTGCTGGGCGTACTCGGGTACCTGGTGATATTCCTTATGGCGATGAACTATTTCTGCGATACCAAGTCGCTGGAGATATTCAGCTGGGCGATGATAATCACCACCCTCGCCTGTGCTATATTCGGTGAAATGGAGTATAACGGACATGCACTACAGGAAACAGATTTCATGGCGCACCTTATGGCACCGCCGGAGGAGTACGAGTATGCCACAATGCTGCGCTCGACCAGCAGTAATGTACATATAACCTTTTTCAACTCCAACTACCTCGGTTCCTTCTGCGGACTGATGTTCCCGCTGGCACTGGCACTCGGACTGGGAAGCAAAGATGTAATAAAGAAGATACTGGGTATCGCTGCAGCTGCGGGAATAGCCGTATGTGCGGTATTTTCAAACTCAACAGGCGGACTTTATTCCATAGCGGCCAGCTGTGTGATACTGTTTTTAATATATCTGGTATACTGGTGCAGAAATCTTATAAACAGACAGGCATCGCTGATAGGCTTTATAACTGCGGTGGCAGTTATCGCAGGCGGTGCGGCATTCGTATTAAATACCAATGCGGATATCCGCCAACGTGTGGATACCATTGTGAACAACGGTTCGGGACAGAAGATGACCGTGGAAGAAAGAAGACAGCGTCTGGCAAAGGATCATTATGTTCTCAAGGATATAAGGCAGGAGGGCTCAAGCCTTGTGCTGGATGACTACAGCGGCAACAGCATAACCGTTACCTACACGGCACCGGAGAGCGGCAACAATGAACTAAAGTATTATGATACCAAGGGCAGCGAGCTTGAAATGAGCACTGACAACGATAGGTACGAAAGAGCCAAGGACAAAAGATACAGGAACTGCAAATTCAAATGGCTTGAAAAGACCAAAAAGCTGACAATAAATCTGGGATACGATAAGAACCTGATATTCGCCTATGAGGACGATAAGTTCAAGCCGTTCGTACACGGTATGTATACCCAGGATAAGATCAACAGCTACAAGGGTCCCGAATTTTTCAAGAAGGATCTCCGCGCTGTATCGGGTCGTTACTTTATATGGGGAACTACTATATCAATGCTGGATGAATGCCTGTTCATCGGCAAGGGCAGCGGAAATTTCGTGACGGTGTTCCCGCAGTATGACTACGTAAGCCTCCTGGAAGTATACGATACCCCTGCCATGGTGGTGAACAAACCTCACAACTGGTATCTGGGCGTGGCTATGGATTCGGGAGTAGTATCTCTGCTGGTACTGCTGACAATGCTTGGAGCATTCCTGGTGACAGGCATAAGGAACGTACTGATACACCCTGTAAACGACAGCCTGAAACATCTGAGGATAGGCGTGCTGGTATCGGTAACGGGATTCATGCTGGTGGGCATAGTAAACGACAGCTATGTATGCGTGAGCCCCGTGTTCTGGTTCATATTCGGTGTGGGCTGGTATGCGGTATCCTGCAACAAGGTGATAAAGACAAACTGATAATTTAAAAGCACTCCTGCGGGGGTGCTTTTTAAATAGTGCGTAAATTGGGCGCGAAAAGCACATCGGCAGGTCAACAGATCGCACACCTCTATATGGGCATTTAGGCGAAAACGTTTGCAATATAGTGAAAACCCTTGTGAAAAGTGCCGTAATGGATCAGAAATAATACAAAATGAGCTGAAATCTATAGTTAAAATATGTAGCATTTGTGAAAGGTGCCAAAACTGAAAAAGCTTCAAAAAAATCTTCAAAAACCTATTGACAAATCCGGGATCATGAGTTATAATATAGACACAGTAAGGGAAACGAAACAACATGAAGCTTCAAACGATCGATCGATGCTAAGGTTCGTTACCCCGAACAATTAATTTCGGCAGTATCCGCGATTCGCGGTACTAAAATATTTAACATTTATTATGGAGGGATTTTCAAATGAAAAATTCAAACAAAAAGGGCTTCACTCTGGTTGAGCTGGTAGTAGTTATTGCGATCATCGGCGTGCTCGCAGCAATCCTCGTACCTAGCATGATGGGTTATGTTAAGAAGTCCAGACTGAAGACCGCTAACGGCAACGCTAAGACTGCTTACAATGCAGTTGCTGAGTATGCAGCTGATCAGGAAACTCAGGGTACTCCTGTAGACTGGTCTAAAGATGGTGGTACTTTTGATGCAAAAACAGATGGTACTGGCATTCAGCATGAGATCTACAAGGCACTTGCTTCCAACGGTAATGAAGCTGGTGAAGTTGTAGTAGGCGGTGAGACTATTAACGGTGAAGATACATTCTTCGTTCAGTGGCACAAGACTTCTACTGATGATGTATTTGGTCAGTATCCTGAGGCTATCAAGGATGTTGATACTGCTGAAGAGGGTACCTTTGGTAAATACATCGCAGGTGGTAAGGCTAGTAAGGCTTAATAACTAATCTTTATCTTTAAAAGATTATACTTAAAAAAGCAAATAATGATCAGCGGTCCTTGTGACCGCTGATTTTTTTGCGTTATTTTACATATATTTAGACATGGATTTTTAAGTAATTTATACATTGACAAACGAAAACGATTATAGTATAATTATCTCAATAAGTTGGGTGTATGCCCGCATTTGGGGCGCGGGTATTCTATGTCTTTTTATTTATACGGAGGGAAAACTATGGACAAAAACAAGAAAGGCTTTACGCTGGTAGAGCTGATCGTTGTACTGACCATCATTGGCATACTTGCAGCTATACTGGTACCGGCTCTTATGGGATATGTCAGAAAGTCAAGACTAAAATCTTCAAATGCAAGCGCAAAGGTGGCTTACAATGTGCTGACAGGAACTATCGGTAAATATCTGTGTGAAGGCAAGGAAAACGAAGCCGATTTTGTAGGCATGGAGATAAACTGCCGCGGTGGTGAGCCACAGCCTAAAGACGAGTTCACTCAGATGATATACGATTCTCTTGCACAAAACGGCGAGGGTTCGGGCATAATGTACATAGGCGAATTTGTAAACAGCGGTTCACGCGACGGAAAAGATAAATCCTACTTTGTGCACTGGATAGTGGCAGAGGGCGATGAGATGGTTGGTCAGTACCCCGACCCTGCTTATGAGGTTGAGGATACTCCCGTTTACAAGACTTTCAGACCTGCAGAATAAATCAATGTCAGATAAAGACCGTCCTTTCAGGGCGGTCTTTTTTTGCAGGTGCTCAAAGTTCAGCATATCAGTCGGAAATTGGCTAACAGACAAAAAAAATTCAGATAATCTGATAAAGTTTTTAGCGCATATTATCGAAAAACTATTGACTTTTAAGGGAAAAAGTTATATAATGAATAAGTGAATGTGCATACTCAGCATAGTAAATTTTGTTAGGAGGACTTTTAGTGCGAAAGATCACAAAACCAGTCTTTTTCATCGTGCTGCTGCTCATTCTCGGGTTTGCTTATCTGACTTACGCCGGTATACATCATTATTACGGCGATATCAGACGCAGCTACATCAAGGGCGTTGATGAGATCCGCTGGGGTATAGATATCCAGGGCGGCGTTAATGCTACATTTGAGCCTGAGATCAATAATGAGGATGCGGAACTGACCGACGCCGAATCAGACGCTCATCTGACCGACGATGACACAGACGCAGACAAAGAAAAAGACACTAAAATAACCAATGATGACATGGATGCAGCTAAGGCTGTTATCGAACAAAGACTTGTCAGCCTGAACATCACTGACAGTGAAGTGTACGCTGATTACACCAAGCACCGTATAATGGTATCGTTCCCATGGCAGTCGGGTGAAGATAACTTCGACCCTGCCGAGGCTATTTCAGAGCTTGGCGATACTGCTCAGCTGATATTCGCAAAGGGTACAGATCAGCCTACAGGTGTTGATGATCCCAACGTTGTTCTCACAGGTAATGACGTTGAAAAGGCTGAGGCACAGCCATATCAGAACAAGGACACAGGTGAGAATTCATGGGTCGTTGCTCTCAAACTCAGCAAAAGCGGTCAGCAGGCATTTGCCGATGCTACCACTGAACTTGCAGGCAACGGTCAGATATCTATCTGGATGGATGATACTTCCATATCTGCCCCCAATGTAAATGAACCTATTCTCGATGGTGAATGTACTATCACGGGTGACTTCACCTATGAATCTGCAAAGAGCCTGGCTGATAAGATCAACGCCGGTGCTCTCCCCTTCAACCTGAGATCTACAAGCACGAACATCATATCCGCCAGCCTTGGTGAAGGTGCTAAGCGTGCCATGACGATCGCAGGTATCATCGCTTTCATACTTGTAGCTATCTACATGATGATCGTATATAAGCTGCCCGGATTTGTAGCTTCCATCGCTCTGCTGGGTCAGGCGGCAGGTTCACTTGCCTGCATAAGCGGATTCTTCGGAAATATCGACAGCTTCACGCTGACAATACCCGGCATCGCAGGTATCATACTTGCTATAGGTATGGGCGTTGACGCTAACGTTATCGTTTCTGAGCGTATCAAGGAAGAACTCAACAACGGCAAGACCCTCAACGGCGCTATCGAGCTTGGTTACAAGCGTGCCTGGGCTGCTGTATTCGACGGAAATATAACTGTTGTATTCGTTGCAGTAATACTTATGGGTGCTTTCGGTCCTACTGACAGCGTATTCGGCACACTGCTGAAACCTCTGTTCATGGCATTCGGTGCGTCTACTGCGGGTACTATCTACTCGCTGGGCTACACCCTGCTGGTAGGTATAATACTGAACTTCTTCTTCGGTATTTTCTGTTCAAGACTGATGCTTTCTTCGCTTTCCAAGTTCAAGGCATTAAAGAAGCGCAAGCTGTACGGAGGTGTTGAGAAGAATGACTAATGAAAAGAAAAATCTTGACGTTGTAGGACACCGCAAGGTATTCTACTGTATCTCCTGCGGACTTATAGCACTGTTCATCGTACTGACTTTCGTACTGGGACTGAACGTGGACATCATGTTCAAGGGCGGTACTATCATGACTTACAGTTACACAGGCGACATAAGCACTGATGATGTTCAGGATGTCGTAACTGAGGTACTGGATCAGAAATCTACCGTTACAAAGGGTGAAAACGCTGCTACGAAGCAGACTACTGTTAAGATACAGCTGTCCTCCACAGGCGGCATAAATGAAGTTAAGCAGAACGAACTCCAGAGTGCTCTGGAAGAAAAGTTCGCTGATAACGAACTGGCACTGTTTGAATCCAGCGACGTTAACGCTTCAAACGGTATGGATTTCTTCCTTAAGTGTCTGGTGGCTGTTATCTTCGCAGCTATCGTTACCATTATCTACATTGGTTTCCGTTTCAGAAAGATCGGCGGTATATCCGCAGGTATATTCTCGGTTGTAGCACTTCTGCACGACCTTTGCATGGTTTACGGCTGCTTCGTTATCTGCAGATTCGATATCAATGCAAACTTCATGGCAGTACTGCTGACAATACTTGGTTACTCAATTAATGCGACTATCATTATCTACGACCGTATCCGTGAGAATCAGAACCTCAAGGGCAGCAAGCTTGAACTTGAAGAACTGGTAAACCTTTCTGTAACACAGACTCTGGGACGTTCGATACACACCACTGTAACAACTGTTATGGCTATGTCCGTTGTATGCATTGTATGCACTTTATACGGTGTAAGCTCCATAATCAGTTTCGCATTCCCTCTGATAATCGGTATGCTGGCAGGTGTGTACTCCTCTAACTGCATCGCACCTACACTGTGGGTACTGTGGAGAAGACACGCTGAAAAGAGCCCTAAGAACAAGTCAAAAGGTTCTACAAAGAAATCGGGCAGAAGATAAGTTTGAATAGTGAAAGGGGCTGTTGCTTAGTGCAACAGCCCCTTTAATAGATAGCATAAAACTTCCGTATAAGTACTGCCCTTACGGGCAGTGTCTTTTATTTTTTTAATGTATATTTTTTCTTTTTCCGTCCACAATACTGACAAAGGGCTTTGCATCACCGAAGTGCTGAGCTGAAATTTAGTATCTGTCAGTGCACAGATATGTTCGGGGAAAGGAAAATTATGGGTAATTTTATCAAAGATTCAAGTCTTGGAAAAAGGCTGGGCACAAAGGGTGTCTGCATAACTCTCGGTGCTTGCCTGATAGCACTTGCCGGGGCGGGGGCAGCTGCCTATAACAAGGCTGTGGATGAACTTAACAGCACCATCATCACCGATGTGCCGCGTGCTGCTGAACAGGCAGACAACAAGACATCGGGTGTAAAGCGACCTGATGCTCCGAAGGATACATCCTCTGAAAAGCCTGAGGATACTTCATCCATGATGTCTGATGATATCAGGACACAGCCTAATGTAATGCCTGTCAACGGTGATATCATAGCACCGTTTTCGGATGGCGAGCTTGTCAAGGACAGCACTCTGGGAGTATGGCGCACCCATGACGGCGTTGACATAAAGGCTGACGTTGGAACTCCCGTAAAAGCCATGAACAAGGGAACGGTAGTAGAAGTCAAGGAAGATCCGCTGTGGGGCAACTGTATCGTCATAGATCACGGCAGCGGCATCACAGGATATTATTACAGCCTTTCCAAAGCCATGAACGTAGTGGAAGGCGACCGTGTAAATGCGGGTGAGGTAATAGGAGCCGTGGGTGATACTGCCGAATGCGAAGCAGCTGAGGTATCACACCTGCACTTTGGCCTTAAAAAGAACGACAGCTGGATAGACCCTATAGAGTATATCGGCATAAAGTATTCCAAGTAGATACTTCCGTTGCAGACGAAAAAATACAGTGCAAGCCGTCGGGCTGTGCACTGTATTTCTTGTATAAAGGGTACTTTTTTAAAGTGCCCTCAATCCTTTTATCGCTGCTGCGATAAGGAGTACATCCTTGATGTTTACGAGTCCGTCTTTGTTTATATCTGCACGGCGGTGAGTCTGTTCGTCAGTGAATGGTCTTATCTGTTTTACATAGCTTGCGACGATAATAACATCACCGATCTCGCGTCTGCCGTTTCCATTCAGATCTCCGCGCAGGAATTCTTCGGTCTCATAATCGCCATCGTTCTCCCCGAATATATCAGGGTCAATGGCGGCGTATTTCATGCGGAAATGATCAAAGCTGTAAAGCTCTCCCGTCTCGTATACAGCTGCATCTGTGCTGTATGAGTCTGTGACCTTTACTGTAAAAATGCTGTCACCGTCACGGAGAATATTTCCGTCTGCATCAACTATCTTAGCCGTCAGACCTGAGTTGTCCCTGACTTCTCCTGCCGCATACAGACAGCTTAAAGAACAGTCATTGTCTATCACCCATTCGCAGCCTTCGTCTATGCTCACTGATATCTTTCCGCTGTCACCTGGCAGAGCCTCCGCAGAGATTGCTTTCGGTGTGCCGCTGTATACCGAATCTTCCGTAAGGTATATATCCAGTGTGCTCAGGCTGTCACAGAGCATATTGCCATTCAGTTCCTGCCCTTTCAGTATAAGGCTGCATCTTGCACCGCCGCTGCCCCAGCCGTGGAGTGTCGGGTCTGATACACATTTGAGTATATATCCGTCGCTGTCGGTAGTAAGCTGTGTTCCGCGGAGTATGATCTCGCTCCTGCAGTTTGTGGTGAATATGATATCTCCGTGGGAGGCTATGCTGCCGCCCTCCACATACAGCCGTGAAAGCTTGTCCCCGTTACTGCCGTTACTGTCTCCGTAAATCACTGCAGCCGCTGTCAGACCGTCATCGGATCCCATAACATCTGTTGAAAGCTGACAGTCATACAGATACATCGTTCCCTGATCTGACACACGCACCGCTTCGGACTTTCCGCCTTTCAGCACAGCGCCTTTTATCGCTATGACCGAATGTGATACCGCTGCAGGGGAGTTTTCACCTTCCGAAGTGTAGGTGCCTCCGCTTATGACCATATTTCCGCTGCCTTTTTCTGCCACCATAGGGCTTGATGAAGTGCCCTTGGAATCAACGGTAAGATCCCAGCCGAAAACCGAGCCGTCATTACCCGACCTGACTCCGCAGCAGCAGTCCGACGAATTTGATAGTTTCATATCCTGCAGATATACTCTGCCGCCGCTGACCGAGATGCCTCCGTCTGCCGGTGTTACGGCGGTGTTTTCCGTAAAGAGCGTATCCGAAGAATCCTGCACGCTTATAAGGTCAAAGTCCGCATTCCATTTCCCGACGTATGAAAGTCTGTTGTGATCCACCTTTATGCCCATGACATCGTTCATCATTATGCAGGTGCCAGGTATACTCAGGGTGTTGTCGGTAATGCGTACCCCTTCCACCTGATGATCGAAATTAGAACCGGCTTCGTTCTCTATCAGCTTGCCGAAAAGCTGTATACCCACAGGTGAAGGTCTGGTGCTTGTTTGCCGAGCGTATATGCTGTTGTGCTCTATGATAGTATTAAGATCGTTGTTCAGGCTGCCGCTGATGTTGGCAGTGTCATCAACAGGCTTGTTGTAGCCTGTGTTTTTGTCTGACGGCGACATATTCCTTACTATTATACCGCTGCCGACGTTATTCATGGTGTTGCCGCTGACGGTGATGTTCTTGTAGCTTTGCATAAGTATAGCGCAGTCTGTAAGGTTGGTGAAGGTGTTGTTCTCTATAATGAAATCCTTGTAGTATTTACCGATAGTAGTTGAATGTGAACCTATTCCGCGCATAACGTTGCGGAAGATGTTGTTCTTTATCACCACGTTCTCGCAGGTGGTGTCATCGAATGGTTCAAATCCTGCGAATACGGTTGAGCTGTTCATCATATCGAATTGCAGGGCTTCCTTGATATTGCTGCCCTGGTAGCCTGAAAAATCACAGCCTGTGATCGTAACGTCCCTTATGCCGCCGAGTTCAAGGTGATGGGTATTCAGGTTGTCTTTGAATGACACGTTTTTCATCATGAGATTTTTCATGTGAGCCATACGCACATTACAGAAATTTTTGTAATCCGGCTTGATGTTTCCGTCAAAACAGCCGCCTTCGATGATTATATTTCTTGCATCATCGTAGCCGCCCAGCCTTTGAGGCTGTGCATTCCTGAGTATACAGCCTCCTGTCGAAGCTGCCTTTTTCAGTACAGCACCGTTCATGCTTATGTAGGTGTTTGAGTATACGTTCAGTGTCTTGTTTATCAGGTAGGTGCCGTTGGGTATTATGACCTTTACCTGAACAGTATCGCTTGCATTGTCGCGGGCATAGTCCAGTGCTTTCTGTATAGCGGCAGATGCGTAATTCTGACCTGTGTTATCAGCGCCCATATCTCCGGCATTTACTGTGATCACTTTTTGGTAGTTTTTATTTTTAAAGCCCGAAACGTTACGGGCACCTGTTATGCTGTCAAAGCTGTACGCGTGTGTGCGTATCTGCACTCCCGGGGATACTGTTCCTGAAAGGCATAATGCCGCTACAGACAGTAGAACAGATATCTTATTCATAAAATGTTTTAACATTTGTGCCACCACCAAAACAAAATAGAAATATTTAGGATAAATTTATTATACCATATTTTATGATGAAAGTAAATACCTGGTATTCGCTGTGAACTATTTTCGGTATTTTATAGTAAACAGCTCTTTAACATTTGTCAGTCTGATTATTGACAGTTGTTTCTTTTTTTTGGGGGCGGCGAAAAAATACGAGCCTCCGAGGAGGCTCTGGATCAAATGATATGTTGAGCATTGGTCTAATCCAAAATAGTAACAGTTATCCCTTTATCTTTGAATCTCTGCATCATTTCTTCTGACATCATAGAATCGCTGACATCAACTTCTTTAAGATTCGGAAGCTCCAATAATCCTTCAAAGTCAGTAAAATCAGTATGTGCTATATTTATCTCCTGTAATTTGTCAAGACCATAAACTGAAAGCGTACTTAGATTTTCCATTCCTTGCAAATCTAGTTCAACAATGTATCACTTTCGGGATCGGTTTTATCATATCACTATCTTATCCAGCACTTCTCCTACCTTGTCGTGGAGGACAAGTTCGCAGACTTCGTCCATTGGGGTAGGGTCACGGTTTATCAGTACAAGATGCTTGCCGCGGAAGTATCTCACCATACCTGCGGCAGGGTATACTGTAAGGGAAGTTCCTGCGATGATAAGGCAGTCTGCGCGGGATATGCTTTCAACAGCGCCCTCGACGGTAGCGTTGTCAAGACCTTCTTCGTAGAGTACCACATCGGGTTTGATAGTTCCGCCGCAGGTGCATTTCGGCACACCTGTGCCATTGAGGATATCCTCGACAGGATAGGGCTTGCGGCACTTCATGCAGTAATTTCTCAGCACCGAACCGTGGAGCTCATAAACGTTTTTACTGCCTGCCGCCTGATGCAGACCGTCGATATTCTGGGTGACTATCGCTGTCAGCTTGCCTGCCTTTTCAAGTTCAGCCAGTTTAAGGTGAGCTTTGTTGGGCTTGGCAGTAAGGCAGAGCATCTTGTCGCGGTAGAATTTGTAGAATTCCTCGGTCTTGTCCATAAAGAACGTGTGGCTGAGTATAGTCTCGGGAGGGTAGTCGTACTTCTGATTATAAAGCCCGTCCACCGAACGGAAATCAGGTATGCCGCTCTCGGTGGATACTCCTGCGCCTCCGAAGAATACTATGCGCTTGGAATCGTTGATTATCTCCTGCAATGTCATTGTGATACCTCCTTGTGGGTAGTTTTGGTTTTTGCGATGATGAAAAATATCGCCGCGAGAATAATATTCAGCATCGTTACTATGATGCTTGCTTCTATCTTGTACCCACTGCCCGAAAGCAGTTTGCTGCCATTTGAAGTAAACTCATAAATATGCGGATAATCCTCTGCAAGACTCACTCCGCCAATCACTAAAGCGCCGAGCAGGTTCCAGACAGTGTGGGCTGCAATCGGTGCAAAGATGTTTCCCTCTGCTTCATATATGGCAGAAGCAAACAAACTCATAGTTACCACGTTTATCACTGCCACAGCACCAGCTTCAAATGCACCGCCGTGCATTGCCGTGAAAAGCAGTGTTGTAAATATCACAGCAGCAGGGAGACCATATTTTGTTTTCAAAAGCTGATAGATATATCCGCGTATCAGCAGTTCCTGCATACACACGTTTATGAATGCCGAAACGAACCACATCGGAGAAATAGCTGTGCTGCCCTTTGTTATCGATGATATCCCGGTAAACAGCATTATGCCCACGGCAGCTCCTATCCATAAAGCGCCTGTCAGCGTGCCTGAAACAGCAGCTTTCACAAAGCTGCGCAGACAAGGTATCTTCACCTCGCCTTTTTCGGCAATAATAAATACAGCTGTGAATACTGCCAACGCTGCAAACGGGATAAGTTCAGCGAAAAAACGCCACAGCACAGGGTCATTTTCGCAGGGTACAGGCAAAAGCCCAGCTGTTACAGCCCAGCCGATGAAAAAAACAAGTAATTTTAGCGTTATCAGTAAAAACTTTTTCATTGTTTTGCCCCTGATGGTCTATACTGTCAGCTCGATAAGGTTGCCCTCAAAGCCGATGATGCAGCTTTCGTAGTAGCCGTCGCCTGTGACTCTCGGGGGGCTCTGAAGTTCAAAACCGTCATCTGTGAAAGTCTTTGTCAGTTCATCGACTTTTTCTCTGCTTCCGACGCTGAATGCGATATGTGCATATCCTGTTCGTGCTGACTTGTTGTTTTCATCGAGGATGTTGGGCTTGTTCATTATCTCAAGCCTTGCACCGTCCTCGAAACTTAGGAAATAGGACGAAAAACCTGTATGGGGATTGCGATAAAGTTCACCGCTTCCGGCTTTCAGGTACTTTGTGAAAAACTCTTTTGCGCCTTCAAGGTCATTGACGTAAAGGGCTGTATGTTCTATTTTCATGCTTTTTCTGCCTTTTTCTCAAAGCACATAACAACTTCTTCATCGCGGGGCTGTTCTATCTCCTTTTTGAGGCAGAGGTATACCACAACGATGTTTACTATCTCGATGAGGAGCAGGAATCTTCTGTCCATGGAGCCCTTGCCGAAAAGGTAGCCCGAAAGCGCCTGTACTGAGCAGTACTGGGATGTGAATATCAGCCATAGTCTGCTTCTGTAACAGAAGGCGAATATAACGAACATGACCTCGGAAAGGTAGAAGTATCTTTCGTGCATATGGGGCAGTACAAATGGTACCGCGAATGAGGATATCATGGCGAGGGCTACCATTGTATTGTTTGTGAGTTTCAGTTCCTTTTTGGTGATGTAGTAGTACATTATAGTAACTACGCACGCGCCTGCAAAGAATATGCCTGCAGGTCCGAGGAGTTCGTTTTCAACGTCCTCCCACAGTGCCCAGAGGTTTGGCAGGGACATACAAAGGTCTTCGTACTGACCCGACTGGCGGAAGTAAACTGTCAGCAGACGAACAAAGTCACCGCCTGCGATAGTGGCAGGGATGATGCTTATAACGTATACAGCAGGTATCCACAGCAGGTTAAGGGGACGTATCTTTTTCTTGAAAAGTGCTATACCGATGAACGGTGCGAAGAATATCGCCTGAAGCTTGAATGAAAAACTTATGCCGAACATTATCATAGCAACATTGTCCTTGCCTTTCATCATATAATAAAGGCACATTACAAGGAAGCAGGAGTAGATGACATCGCACTGACCCCATGTGGCAGAATTGAGTACCACTGTAGGCAGGCAGAACACAGCTGTAAACGCTATAAGGGGTAAATGCTGGTTCTTTTTCTCGGTCATTTCGACTATCCACATGGCGTATATCGCTGTGATGAAGTCGAATACTATTGAAAGTATCTTCAGACCAAGCTGCGGTGACGCGCTTTTGAAGTAGGTGAGGAATGCTATATAATAGTAGTAAAGGGGAGTATAGTCACCCACATCATCGCCTACTGCCTTGAAACCGCCGTGTTCGGCAAAATAATTATACCATTTTTCCAGGTACAGCCACATATCCCTTGATGTATGGGGGAGCAGTTTGTTGCGCATGAACATTCCGCATACGCATACTATTACGATATAGACGATCTTTACTATCCTGTCAAAGTCCAGTGATCCGAGGATGCCGGTCTTTGATTTTTGTGATTTGTTTTTGCTCATTAAATTGCCTCCGTAAATTAATCATAGATAAATACATTTTAACTTATTTACAGGGTTTTGTCAATAGCGCAGGGGTGAGTTTATCAGGTTTGTGTGCCCGTCTGTGCAGTATAGCACGTCACTTCATATCCCGTAGTCATAGTCAGCAACTGCCTGCCATCGTGCGCACAGGGGGCGATATATGTAAACGGCACTTGGGGTGCCGGAGTTTTATATAAAAGGGATCATTTTTGAAGGCTTATGTTCCTTTGCGGAATGATGAGCTGGTCTGTATGATAAAGCCCTTCTATATACAGCGAAAAAACGCAAAAAGTTGTACGTTTTTGTACAACTTTTGCAGAAATATGTCCGAGTTAAAAGAAAAATCATTTGTATGTACAAGGTGTGCGTGCGGGATATGTGTGTTATCACCAAAGAAATGAGGTCTGGTTTTTGATGATAAGTCGGGAAGGCGGATGAGTTTATGGATAAAAAAATCCGCGGAGGGGAAAGTCGGTTTTGTAGGGTAAAAAATATGCCGGGGATATTTGGGTGAAAAACGAAAGATGTCTGTTTATTGGCAGTAATTTACAAAGTCAAACGCATCAAACGGAGGTCAAATTCGCGTAATGCACAAAGTTGTGTGAACGATATATAAAATATCGGATAAGCTATTGCAATTTTACGGCAAGTGTGATATACTTTGCTTTAGTGATTTAAAGCTTAGACGGCATAAAGCGAATTTATAAAAAACGGGAGATGTATGGTATGAAAGAGATATCCAATCTGATGAATTACAGAGACAGCGTAAAGGTGGTAGACGCTACACTGAGAGACGGCGGTCTGGTAAATGACTTTTTCTTTGATGACAGGTTCGTGCACGACCTTTACCTTTCAAACATAAAGGCGGGCGTTGATTATATGGAGTTCGGCTACAAGGCTGACAAGGAGATGTTCGACCGTGAGAAGCTGGGCAAGTGGAAGTTCTGCGACGAGGAAGACATCAGGGCTGTTGTTGGCGAGAACGACACTGACCTGAAGATAGCAGTAATGGCTGACGTTGGCAGATGCAACTACAAGCAGGACATTATAAACAGGAATGACAGCGTTATCGACCTTATCAGAGTGGCTACTTACCTCAATCAGATACCCACTGCTGTGGATATGATAGAGGATGCTAAAAACAAGGGCTATGAAGTAAGCTGCAATATAATGGCTATATCCACCGCACAGGAAGGTGACCTGAGGGCTGCGCTGGATATACTGGGCAAGTCACCTGTGGATGTTATATACATCGTGGACAGCTTTGGTGCTATGTACCCCGAGCAGATGCAGCGTCTGGCTTCGATATACGTTGAGTACGCTGAGAAGTACGGCAAGAAGATCGGCATACACGCACACAACAATCAGCAGCTGGCATTTGCAAATACTATCGAGGCTGTGGGTGACGGTGTTGACTGGCTGGATGCCACATACTCATCTATGGGCAGAGGTGCAGGCAACTGCGCTATGGAGCTGCTCCTCGGATTCCTGAAAAACCCCAAGTACAACGTATTCCCTGTAATAAAGTTCATTGACGAGCATATGACAAAGATGCGTGAGCAGGGCATAGTATGGGGATACGATCTGCAGTACCTGATGACCGGTCTGCTGAACCAGCACCCCAGAACAGCTATCGCTTTCACCAAGGACAAGAGAAACGATTATGCTGAGTTCTACAAAGAGATAGTAACTATGGACTGATAAATTTCCTGATATATCCAGAAAAGGGCAGCTGAGGGCTGTCCTTTTCTTTTTGTGGTATGGAGAAACACGGTGGATTTGTGGTACTATTTTAAACTTTGACATGGCATGGATATCCCGTATGCGGACGGTGCGCAGATGTGCTGTGAAAGGGACAGCAAGCCATTTATCCGGTCACTGCTTATGAAAAAATTCCTTGCCAGGTATTGACATTTTAGCCTTATTGTGATATTATAGAATAATAGAATTTGAAAATATTTTGTCTATAATGATTATGAAAAGGCAGGCGATCATAAATGACAGATTTTTACTATCCTGTACTGGGCGATGAAGTCGCACTTCCGCTGTTCGTGCTTGGCGCGGGCGCGAGAGACAGGGAATGGCATTTTATCAGAGAAGACGGATATCCCGGATACCAGATAATCTACTGTACCAGAGGTGCGGGCGTGCTGAAGATAGCAGACGGTGAGTTCCCTGTTAAGGCAGGGGATGCTATGTATCTTCCTCCCAATGTGCCCCATGAGTATTATCCTGTGGAGGATATATGGGAAACACACTGGATAGCTTTTTCGGGCAGAGATGCACAGTACACACTGGAACACCTGAAGCTGGACAAGGCGAAGGTGGTACATATCAGTGATATCAGCGGCATAGAGGCTATATTCAAGAAGATCATGTATCTGCTGAAGACCAACTATTACTATGCAGGACATGAATGCTCCATGCATCTGTACCAGTTCCTGATAGAGCTGCACAGAGTGGTGAATATGCAGAACGGCGGTCAGGACAGTGCAAAGCTGAATCAGCTGAAGCCGGTAATAAACTACATAGATACCAATTACTATAAGGAACTCACGCTGGTGGAGCTGGCTGAGCTTATTGACCTTTCACCGCAGTATCTTTGCAGACTTTTCAAGGAATGCCTGAACCAGCGTCCCTTTGAATACCTTGCGAGAAAGAGGATACAGCAGGCGAAGATACTCCTGCTGGAGGACAAGATGAACATAAACGAGATAGCTACAAAGGTGGGATACAACGACTGCAGTTATTTCTGCGCGGTATTCAAGAAGCATGAGATGCTTTCGCCTGCGGAGTTCCGTTCGCTGCACAAGAAGGCAGGAAAGTGATATTCTGATATATAGTGTATAGGTGTATAATTTTTGGCAGGGTGATGACATCGCCTGCAATATAAACTATCCGAGCGTATGCGACTTTATGCATACGCTCTTTTATGCTGCCTGCGGTATGCGGCGGCTTTACTTTTGAGGGATTTTGTGATATAATACGTAAAAACAGATCGGAGGTATCAAAATGAACGGTGTTGACGAGGAGTTCACTTCGCCTGTATTCAGTATGGAAACGCTGATGCGCAGTATAGCCAATCCTTACGGTAAAAAGGTTATCGTGAACGGTGTGCCTGCGGATAAAACGGGACTTGAAGAAAATAAGGACAGCAAGGAGGAAAAGACGAACGGTATCTTTGGAGCGATATTTATAATATCGTTTATAGGTGCGATAATAGCTATGGTGGTGTTTTCACAGACGGAGCCGCTGCTATGCTTGGCGACATTCGGAGCACTGCTGTTTGTTATAGGGCTGGCTATCTTGTTTCAGCATGGGCTCTCACTGGATAATATGCCTTCTCTTGCGCTGCCGCTGCTTGGTGCGGTGCTTACGGCGATACCTGCGATAAATGTATATCACAGATCGCACCCTGACAGCTTTTACTTTACTATGGACATGATCATCGATGTGATATGCATAGGGTTTGCACTGGTGGGTGTGGGGCTTATCGTGATACCGCCCTTGATACGTTCGCGTAAGATGAGAAAGTGTTCGCAGATAATATCTGCAATGTGCGTATACCGTACTACCCGCAGTGCTCAGAGCAAGGAAGCGAACGGCAGGACGCGTCACTACGATCTCTATGCGCCCTGGTGGCAGTACGAGGTGAACGATGTGATATATGTTACCTGTGAGGATGCTTACACGAATGAAAAGGTACCGGATATCGGGGAGATACAGGAGATAAGGATATCACCCGATGAACCTGCGGAGATATACCGCCCGATGATAGTCAGCCGTCTGGTGCCGCTGTTTATCGGTGTGATGTTTGTTGTCATTTCTTCGTTTACGCTATTCGTGCTGCACTAACAGATAATACGGTATATGTGATGCTGAGGGAGTACCTTTACGCAAAGGGGCGACCTCGGCATTATTTGTTTGGATAGCGCTTTGAAGTCTATATTTTACTATTTACATTTTTCGGATATTGTGGTATAATTATTTGTATGTAGGTTTTAAACCGTTAAATCGTTAAACCCCGTGAGGGTATAGAAAGAGTGAACATTATGGTATTTCGTTGTGAGTTAAAAAAAGTGGTGGATGACACATACGATATAGAGATAGGTCACGGACTGCAGAAACAGCTTATCGATGACCTTAAAGGCGGACTGACGGGCAAAAAGAGGTTCGCGGTGATAACCGACAGCATAGTTGAGGGGCTGTATGCGGCTGATATCCTCGGTATGCTGAGAGATGCGGGATTTGCGGCTGAGATGTTCGTTATTCCCGAGGGTGAGAAATCAAAGACCCGTAAGTGGAAAGAGTATCTTGAAGATGCTATGCTTGAAAAGGGATTCCGTCGTGACTGTGCAGTTATCGCTGTGGGCGGCGGTGTTGTTACCGACCTTGCGGGATTCGTGGCAGGTACTTTCGGCAGGGGTGTGCCTTTTATAAATTATGCGACTACTCTGCTGGCGGCGGCTGATGCTTCGGTTGGCGGAAAGACAGCGGTGGATACTCCTCTTGCAACTAATCTGATAGGTATGTTCAATCAGCCCGACAAGGTATACATCGACATAGATACATGGAAAACTCTGCCAAGACAGCAGATAGCAAATGGTCTGGCGGAAACGATAAAGCACGGCTGTCTGGGGGACAGGGAGCTTTTTGAGTATCTGGAGAAGAACGTTGACAAGATATTTGAGGGTGATGTTGATGCCTGCGAATACATAGCGAAGCACAACTGCGAGGTCAAGTACAACGTTGTTATGCAGGACGAGCGTGAGAGCGGTCTGCGCGAGGTGCTGAATCTCGGACATACTGTTGGACGTGCAGTGGAGACGGTATCTGATTATGAGCTGTATCACGGAGAAGCTGTATCTATCGGTATGGCGGCGCAGGCGCGTCTGGGCGAGAAGTACGGATTTGTTACGGCTGAAGAAAGACAGCGGGTGGAATCTCTGCTGGAGAGGGCTGAACTGCCTGTACGTGTACCTGAATACATTGACAAGGCGGCACTGGTGAAGAAGCTTTACACCGATAAAAAGGTGAGGGACGGCAAGCTGAGGTTCGTATTCCAGAAGGGGATAGGCGAGGTAGTGCAGTTCGGTGAGAATAATTTTGCCAAAGAGATAGCCGAGGACGAGATAGCTGCGGTCATCGCGGAAATGTGAGAATTGACATAAAGGACTGATAATATGGATATAAAGATAACCCCCACAAAGCTTCACGGTACGGTAACACCGCCGCCTTCAAAGAGTGCGGCGCACCGTATGCTTATCGCGGCGGCACTGGCTGAGGGGACTTCGGTGATAGACAGGCTGTATCCCTCGGTGGATATAATGACCACTGTTGAGGCTATGCGTCAGCTGGGTGCTGAGATAGATGTCAATGGTGACAGGGCGGTAGTGCGCGGTATAGGCGGTGCCCCCGAAAGTGCGGTGCTGGACTGCTGTGAGAGCGGTTCAACGCTGAGATTTCTGATACCTGTGGCGGCGGCGCTGGGTGTCAGGACGGAGTTTCTTGGCAGGGGCAAGCTTCCCGAAAGACCTATAACTCCTTATCTGGAAGAATTTCCCTGCCATGGTGTGGAGTTTGATTATAACAACACCATGCCTTTCACAATAAATGGTAAGCTGACAGGTGGCAGATACGAGATAGACGGCGGGATATCCTCACAGTTTATCACAGGGCTTCTGCTGGCTTTGCCGCTGACGGGTGAGAGAAGCGAGATAGTGCTGACTTCACATCTGGAATCACGTCCCTATGTGGATATGACCATAGATGTAATGCGCAAATACGGCGTAAATGTGGAGGTCACGGAGAACAGCTTCATCATACCCGAAGGACAGAAGTTTGTAGCGTGTGACGGTGCTGTGGAGGGTGACCATTCTCAGGGTGCGTTCTTTGAAGTGGCGAATTCTCTGGGTTCAGAAGTGGACATCAGGGGGCTAAATGTAAATTCTTTTCAGGGCGATAAAAAAATCATTGAAATATGTGAAGAAATGGTGTATAATAAAAAGGGTATGCCGAAGCCTTTTACCGTAAGTGCGGCGGATATACCCGACCTTGTGCCTATACTGGCAGTGCTGGGCAGTTTTTGCGGCGGAGAGAGCAGGATAACCGATGCGGCAAGGCTGAGGCTGAAAGAGAGCGACCGTCTGGCGGCTATGGAGGAAACGCTCAATGCGCTTGGCGGAGATGTTACCGCAACGGCGGACAGCCTTATCATAAAGGGGAAGGAAAGTCTGGCAGGCGGTGCTGAGGTATCGGCACACAACGATCACCGCATAGCTATGGCTATGGCTATAGCGGCTACAAGGTGCGAGGATCCTGTGATTATACGTGGTGCGGAATGTGTCAGGAAGAGCTATCCCGACTTCTGGGAGGTTTACAGAAGTCTGGGCGGAATAGCTGAGGAGATCTGATACACATAAGCAGCATTCGGGCTGAGGTCTGTTATCGTATGCGGAGGTGAATGCTATGGAGATTTTTGACAGGTTTGAGTTTGCTGAGCCTTACAGAGGCGAACCGATAGAAGATGTAGGCGGCGTGCTGCTGCCCGAAGATTATCTTGCTTTCATGCATGAGCACGACGGCGGCGAGGGTGAGGTCTGCGGAACTTATCTTGTACTTTTTCCGCTGGAAGACCTTAAAATGGTGACGGACAATTACGATGCGGCTGAACTTCTGCCGGGATGCGTCATCATCGGCGGTGACGGCGGCGGAGAGCTTTACGGAGTAGACGAGAACGGAAGGTACTTCAATGTTCCTGCGATGATAGACAGGAAAGATATCACATATCTGGGCGACAGCTTTGAAGCATTCATAAAAAATGCTGCTGCTATGTGGGAAGGAGATGGCTGATATGGCTATAGACCGTGCTGACTGGCATTGGGACAGTGCAGAAAAGCTGTACCGTGAGACCCACGGTATAACAGGTGAGCTGACCGATGAGCAGGAGAATGAGATCTGGCTGCTGGCGGGAGACCATATCGGTATGTTCCTGCGGTGGATAATCGAGAACGGTTTTGAGGGCGAGGAAGCGGATCCCGACCATTGTGAGGACGTGCGCAGAGGGCGCATGAGCGGTGCGGAGTTCCTGATGTGGGACTGCGACGGCAAGCTTTGGGATGAGGATATACGCGAGGACATACTGCCCTTTGCAAAGGCATACTACGAAAAGCAGTTCTTTGATGATTACGGCGAATGCTGCGGCGGAGATACGCCGTGTTACGGGTTCATCAGCGGCGAGGAGGACTATGCAAGGCTCCGAGAACGCATAGACGCGGCATTTGAAGCCTATTACGAAGAGGATTACGGAAATGGCTGATTATATATCTTATATCCGTGGTATGGTCGGACATGATATGGTGATAATGACAGCTGCCTGCGCTGTGATCGAGGACGAAAACGGCAGGATACTGCTGCAGAAGCGTCCTGACGGGAAGTGGGGACTTCCCGGGGGTATAGCAGAGCTTGGCGAGGCACTGCACGAAACGGCAGAAAGAGAGACCCTGGAGGAAACAGGGCTGAGAGTACGTGCAGATAAGCTGATAGGTATATATTCGCGGTACAGTGCGGTATGCGCTAACGGCGATAAGATACAGCCGATGGTGGCGCTGTTTTCAGCGGAGGTCATGGGCGGAGAGCTTTATGCAGACGGCGGTGAAACTCTGGAGCTGAGGTATTTCGGGCGGGATGAGATCCCTGAGATATACTGCTTACAGCACAGGGATATGATAACAGACTATTTTACAGGAAATACAGGTTTTTACAGATAAGTCAACGGATAAAAAACACGAAGTTCGGTCCCGCACGCGATATAGCGTGCTTTTGATAACGGAGGTTGGAATATGGGGCTTTTGGATAAACTGCTGAATGAAGGCAATAATGATGAGAAAAATGTAAACGGATCGGAACAGGCAGCTGAGGGTGTACTGAGGACGGTGCGCTTCGGAGGGTATGACCGCAAGGAAACTCTCATGGCGATAAACAGGCTTCAGAATGAGATATATGCGCTTGAACAGGCACTTAATGCCAAAAAGCTGGGTATGTCATACAAGGTGCCGCCCGAGGAGGAGCTTTCACCGATAAGCCGCGCCATGACAGGCGGATTCAGTGAAAAGGACGCAAATACATATTTTGATGAGCTGTTTGAGCAGATACGTGTACTCAGGGAGAAGCTTGCCGAAGACGGCGAGGAATGATATCATATCCGACGGGGCGATGTAATGGATCTTTTCAGAAAACTGTTTATCTATAATAATGAAGATATTATAGAGGAGGACGGCAAAATGGGATTTTTCAGAAAACTGTTCGGTGCGGATAATGACAATGGTACAGAGAAAAAAGAAATACAGATAAGTGAGTCTGCGCAACCCGGTATGCTGAGGACGACGTCCAAAGGCGGTCTCGATAAAAGGGGAACTCTCACGCTGATCGACAGCATGACTGCAGAGATCATGCTGCTGCAGGAAGCGGCGGAGGCACGCAACAGTGGCGAGGAGTATCAGGTGCCGCCTGAAAAGCAGTATTCACTGCCGGATGCAGTGAGCAGGGGCGGATTTAATGAGGAGGATGTCAAAGACTATATGGACAGCCTGCAGGCGAAGATAAATAACCTGAGAGCCGGACTGTGACTTTATACCCTGTGACACGGGGACGGATATGGTAAAAAATATAGTAGTAGGAGGACAAGTGAAATGTCATCAACATGGAAGAACAATATAAGCTTCACCGTTTTCGGGGAGAGCCACGGACCTGCCATAGGTGTGTGTATGGACAATGTACCGCCCGGGGAAAGCATAGATGTGGATAAGATATACAAGTTCATGTCGCGCCGCGCCCCAAAGAAGGACGGCACTACCACTATGAGGAACGAGAAGGATATACCGCAGATAATATCGGGCTACCATAACGGAAAGACTACAGGTACTCCTCTGGTGGCTATGATAGCTAACAGCGATCAGCATTCGCAGGACTATAATAATCTTTCCAAGCTGGCAAGACCCGGTCATGCAGACTATACAGGTGCGCTGAGATACCGCGGATTCAACGATATACGCGGCGGCGGACATTTTTCGGGCAGACTTACTGCACCTCTCTGCTTTGCAGGCGCAGTTGCACAGCAGATACTTGAAAAGAGAGGTATATACATAGGCGCACATATCTCGGAGATACACGGTATCACAGATAAGGGATTTGACCCGATAAATACGTCAAGACAGGATATTATCGACCTCAGAGAAAAGGATTTCCCTGTTATTATCGACGTTCAGGGAAATGAGATGAAGAAGGAGATACTCCGCGCACGTGAGGAACAGGACAGCGTGGGCGGCGTTATCGAGTGCATCGCCATAAATGTTCCTGCAGGTATAGGCTCGCCTATATTTGACGGTCTGGAGAATTCCATAGCACAGCTGATCTTCGGCATACCTGCAATAAAGGGACTGGAGTTCGGTGCAGGCTTTGATGTGGCTAAAATGACCGGTTCGGAGAACAATGACGAATTCTACGTGAATGACAGAGGTATAGTTGTTACAAAGACAAATAACCACGGTGGTATACTTGGCGGTATATCTTCGGGTATGCCTATAACACTCAGGGTAGCTGTAAAGCCTACACCTTCCATATCAAGACCGCAGGAAACTGTGGATTATTCTGCCATGAAGAATGAGACCCTTGTAGTTAAGGGCAGACATGATCCTTGTATAGTAGCGCGTGCTGTGCCGTGCGTAGAAGCGGCTGTCAGCCTGGCTGTGCTCAGCCATATGCTTGAATACCCAAATTTTTAGATATTTTCCCGAAGGAGGGTGATGGAAACGATAAATAATCCCGAAAACTATATTTCAGGGAGCATGAAGAATGTAACGGAGGTATACCGCGTACAGATACTGTTGGCTTACTTCCTGAACAGGATAAATCAGCTTTGCACGCCCAATCAGCTTACGGAGATCGCGACGGGAGAGGGTATAGTCAACTATTTTGACTATACCGCAGCCATAAGCGCGATGCTGGAGAACGGTACTATCGAGATCACAGAGATAGAGGGGACGGAGTACTACCGTCTTACCGAAAAGGGAAAAGAGGGCGCGGAGAGCTTTAAAAAGCAGGTAGAAAAAAGCCTGAGGGATAAGATATACGCTTCCGGACTAAGACTTTTCGCACAGCTGAAAAGCGAGATGGATATAAGCTTTGATGTGTCAGCGTCGGGAAACGGGTACAATGTGGGCTGTAAATATATGGACGGCGATATGATGCTGATGGATATACAGCTATATGCTCCCGATGAGGATCAGGCGAACTTTATCAAATCGAAGATAAAGATGAACCCTACGGATTTTTACTGCAGGGTGATAGACTATATAATAGATAATGAGGAGTACGTGCCAAGCGTTATGGCTGATGAGGCAGACGATGGACAGATAAGCTTCTGAATATATGTATATAAATGTGAAACCGCCTGATTTAGGGCGGTTTTTTTGATGGAAAAGTTTAGAAGAAGGAGAAAAAAATGACAGGTAAAGTTAATTGTAGAAAGTAGATAAAATTATGCAGGATAGTGGAAAATGATTTTACTTGACAAAACGTGAAAATGATGCTATAATAATTAAGCTGTCAACGAGAGAGCGAGCGAAAAGAGCGAAAAAACGCAGGAAACTTAGGGGTAAGAGAACGAGCGGGGTAGTAGTTCAGAAAAAGCGAACTCGAAAAAAGCAGAAAAAATATCACAAAAGGTCTTGACAAAAGCGAGAAAATGTGATATACTAAAAAGTACCGCACGAGAGAAAAGTTCAGTAAAAAGGAACTGCTCAGAAAAAAACTTCAAAAAAGTTCTGAAAAGAGCTTGACAAACGAAGAAAAATGTGGTATAATAGAAAAGCTTATAACACACAAAAATCTCTGAAAAAGAGATGAAAAAAATCTTCAAAAAACTTCTGAAAAGGGGTTGACAAATGAAGAAAAGTGTGGTATAATAAATGAGTTGTCTGACAAAAGACAGACAACGAAAAGGCATCTTGAAAATTGAACAACCAAGAATACGAAAACCCTTGAAAATACTTTGAGTGATTGAAGTATTGACGATGAATAAATTCATCGGAGTCAAGTACAAGACTAAGAAAATGTACAAACGTTCAGTGAAACGAAACTGAGATCATAATTACTCTGAGAAGAGTATTAGGATACAACTTTATTAAGAGTTTGATCCTGGCTCAGGACGAACGCTGGCGGCACGCTTAACACATGCAAGTCGAACGAGCGAAAGAGTGCTTGCACTCTCTAGCTAGTGGCGGACGGGTGAGTAACACGTGAGCAATCTGCCTTTCGGAGAGGGATACCAATTGGAAAC